>JAQTPO010000091.1 GCA_028712845.1 Dehalococcoidales bacterium
GAAGCATATGACAACCCGTACTGGCAAGAAAGGAGTCGTACCTGTCTTAGCTGTGGTTCCTGTGTGATGGTATGTCCTACCTGTTTTTGTTTTGATGTTCAGGACGATGTAGCTCTCAATTTAAAGAATGGTGAACGTATCCGTCAATGGGACGGTTGTATGCTGGCGGACTTTGCCAGGGTGGCAGGCGGTGAGAACTTTCGGCACGATAAAACCAGCCGGTTCCATCACAGAATTTACCGTAAAGGTAAATATGTTCTGGAGAGATATGGCAGGATGGGGTGTGTCGGTTGCGGGCGTTGCAGTATTGCCTGTCTGGCGGAAATTGCCAGCCCGTTAGAAGCTTTCAATGCTATCGCTGAAGCTGTCAAAGAAAAACAAGCGGCAGCAAGAGCATCTGAAGAAGTTTGGTCTGACAAAGAACTATATAAACCTATGGAAGCGGAATTGGTAAGGGTGGAATCACTGGCGGCAAAAGAAAAGGTATTCGAAATTAAACTTAAGAATGGCAAAGAGTTGGGACAGAAACCCGGACAATTCGTGGAATTATCCTTGTTCGGCCTTGGGGAAGCACCATTTGGGGTAGCTTCCTCACCAACACGTAAAGGCACCTTTGAAATTGCTATCCGTAACGTTGGTAGTCTGACGGGTGTCAGTCATAACCTGAAAAAAGGTGATATGTTGGGTATCCGGGGGCCATTTGGTAATGGCTTCCCTCTGAAGCAATTCGAAGGTAAAGACCTGCTGTTGATTGCTGGCGGTACAGGTATCTTCCCGATGCGGTCATTAATTCAATACGTGCAGGATAACAGAAAGCAGTATGGTAAGGTGACTATACTCTACGGAGCACGTGGCCCCGGAGAGAGATTATTCGTTGATGACCTTGCTGCCTGGAAGAAAAGCGCTGATGTTGATTTCCAGGAGACCGTTGACCGTGGTGATGCCAACTGGACCGGTAATGTGGGTGTAATTACCACATTGATTCCTAAAGTCCAGCTTGAACCCAAGAAAACGGTGGCGGTTGTCGTAGGTCCCCCGATTATGTACAGGTTTGTCATTGTGGAGTTAAAGAAGCGTGATATCGCAGATGAAAATATTATTTTATCTCTGGAACGCCGGATGAAGTGTGGTGTAGGCAAGTGCGGACATTGCCAGATTAATGGCGTGTATGTCTGCCAGGAAGGTCCTGTGTTCTCTCTTGCTCAATTGAGAAATTTGAAGGAGGCAGTGTGATGAAACCAAAGATAGCGTTTTTTGACTTTACCAGTTGCGAAGGCTGTCAGTTAGAAGTGCTTAATCTTGTCGGCGAAGAGCTACTGGACTTGTTGAGCGCTGTAGAAATTGTCAATTTCCGCGAGGCAAGAACGAACCAGAGTGATAATTATGATATCGCCTTTATCGAAGGCAGTATCAGCCGTGATTCTGAGATTCCGCGGATTCAGAAGATACGTGAACAGGCTAAGATTGTTGTTGCTCTGGGTGCTTGTGCCAGCATCGGTGGTGTAAATTGCCTGAAGAATCACCTGCCGATGGATGAAGTGCTGCGTATGGTTTACGGAGATTCAGCAAAATATTACGATACCATCCCGGCACGGCCAATCAATGCGGTTATCCCGGTTGATTATTATGTGAGAGGCTGTCCTGTATCGACCGCTGAGTTCATCAAGGTGACCAAAGCGCTGTTACTGGGTAAAAAACCGGATATACCCGGTTACCCTGTTTGCACCGAGTGCAAGATGGCAGGCAATGTCTGCGTCTTTGAGCTGGGCAAGACCTGCCTGGGTCCTGTAACAAGAGCCGGTTGTGGCGCTATCTGCATTACCAGCGGACGTCACTGCTGGGGATGTCGCGGTTTGGTGGATGACCCCAATGTAGATTCAGAAAAAGAAATCTTGAAGAAATATGGATTGACGGTTGAACAGGCGATGGATAAATTCAAGATTTATAACACGTACTCGGAGGTGAAGAAATGACGCAGGTTAATGTCAATGTCCACTATGTGACCCGTGTGGAAGGACACGGTAATCTGATACTAAATGCCAAAGATGGCAAAATCGAGAAATTACTGTGGGAAGTGCCGGAATCGCCACGCTTCTTCGAGGCGATGCTGGTCGGGAGGCACTATGATGATGTTCATCACATTGCCTCCAGAATTTGCGGTATCTGCTCAATAGCTCATACCACCGCCTCTATTCAGGCGACGGAAGCCGCTTTCGGTATTCAGCCTTCCGAACAGACGATTCTTCTGCGGAAATTGCTCTACTATGCAGAGATACTGGAAAGTCATGTGCTTCATGCTTTAATGCTGGCTGTCCCTGATTTTCTGGATGTTGATAGCGTAATTCCGCTGGCTGACACTCACCGAGATGTCGTGGTGCTGGTACTGCGGCTCAAGAGATTAGCCTACAATTTGGCAGAGGCACTGGCGGGGAGAAAGACCCATCCATTGACTTGCCAGGTGGGTAGTTTCGCGAAACTACCTGATTTGAATGAGTTGAAAGCTCTCAGGAAGAGACTGGTAGATGCTTATGCCGACCTTGATATCGTACTGGGACTTTTCCAGACATTAAAGGTTCCGGATTTTGTCCGTGAGACCGAGTATATTGCCCTCAAAGACCCTAAAGAATATGCCTTTATCAGCGGGAAAATTGCTTCGTCGGATGCCCCTGCAGTTTCCGTTAATGATTATCTCAATGTAACTAATGAATTTTGCGTACCGCATTCCACTGCCAAATATACGAAGAATAAGCGGGATGCCTATATGGTGGGTGCACTGGCCCGCTTCAACCTTAATTTCAAACAGCTTACCCCGAAAGCCCAAAAGGTTGCTAAAGAACTGGGTATTAACGCACCGTGTCACAATCCCTATATGATTACGGTTGCCCAACTGGTTGAGATTTTCCACGCTTTTGATGACAGTATCAGTATTATCGACAAGATAATGGATAAAGGACTCAAGGAAGAAAATACCAAGGTTACACCGCGGGCAGGCAGGGGTATCAGTGCCGTTGAAGCGCCGCGCGGCATCTTATTCCACGATTATACCTATGATAAGAACGGCATCATCACCGAGGCGAATTGTATTATCCCTACCAATCAGAACCACAATAATATACAGAAAGACCTGGAAGCTCTAATACCCAAGATTCTGGGCAAATCCGAAGATGAAATACGGTTGATGATGGAGATGCTGGTCAGAGCTTACGACCCCTGTATTTCCTGTTCGACGCATTCATTGAACGTGGTCTTCAAGTAAATTACGTATCCAAGTATATTAAGTCAGACAAAATAAAGAGGGCAAGGAGTATTCCTTGCCCTCTTTATGCGTTTAAGTAATTGTATTAAGCTTACGAAAGCTCAGCCGCAGCCGCACTCCGGTCAGGGATATGCTCTGGTGGCCGTACCAGTTTTAACTTACGGGCTCTGGCTGGACAGGCTATTACACAGAGTCCACAGCCAACGCAATCTTCCGGCTCGCAATAAGAACGCTCGTTGCTAAATTCCGGATACTTTTGCATTTTGCCAGTATGCGCGGGATTATCTCGGATTTCTCTTCCTTGAGTTTTCCCGCCAGTTCTTTATGACGGGGTCAATTTTTTCTTTCAGAAATTCCTGAACTCTGTTTTCACCTTTAGCCATGTGTATCCATCTTGTTTCCATTATTGCACAAACGTGACTGAAGTATAAGTTAGAATATGTCCTTTTTATTAACCCATGAAGGGAAGTAACGGTAGTATTCAGGAGAATGTGTTGATGACAATCCGGTGAGAGTAATCCTAGCCATTAAGACTGTCCCACGCTTGTCACGATACAGATTGGCAGCGCCTGTCTTCTCTAATGCCAGCAGATAGTTACCCAGGTCGGTATCACTTATCTCCAATTCCTCTTTGAGGTCATCCATTGTCATATGAAGTCCGGGGTTGATGCGGTAGTTCTCTGCCAAAACTGCCTGAACATCTTTCTCGCTGGAAGCTTTTATCCTCGGAAGTGATTTATTAGCGGGCATCGGCACTTTGAGGTTCGGGTCTATCACTCTTCTCGGTGCTTTCAAGTCATCCCTCAGTTCCTTTGTCCCCATGCGGTAGATGAGCAGTCTCAAAACTTCACTGGTACCGGCGGCGATTTGCCCGACTTTGGCATCTCTCATTATTCTTTCGACGGGATAGAAACGCATGGCGCCGTTGCCACCCATTACCTGAATCGCCTCTGATGCAATCCACATCCCCTCATCGGTGGTAAACATCTTGGATATGGCGGCTTCGATGGGGACGTCAATGCCGAGGTCACAGCAGTAAGCGGCGTAATAAGTCATCAGTCTTGCCATTTTCAGCTTCCAAATCATATCCGCCATCTTAAACTGATTGGTGGCAATATCACCAATCGGGGCATTGAATTGAACGCGGCGATTCATATGTTGATTTGCGTATCTGATTGCCTCTCGAATAATCCCCAGTGACGGCGCGGCGTTCAAAATTCTTTCCACATTAAGTCCGCTCATCATAATGCGCCAGCCGTCACCTTCTTCGCCGAGACGGTTAGCCGCAGGCACCTTACAATTATCGAAGCTCAAATAGCCGTTATAACCGCCATCATACGACATGATTTCATTGATTTTCTCGACAGAGAAACCGGGCATTCCCTTCTCGATAACGATGGCTGTTAGATGACGATATTTCGCGCGGTCTGCCGGGTCCTCACTGGTTTTTACATAGGTCATATAAACGTCAGCCGCTGCCATATTAGTCTGGAATCTTTTTTTACCATTGATAATGTAGTGGTCGCCATCACGTTTTGCTAATGTCTCGATTGCCGCTATATCTGAGCCGGCATAAGGTTCGGTCATGGTAATAGCGCCCATTTTCTGCCCTTTGGCAATCGGCGGTAGTAATCGTTGTCGCTGTTCCTCTGTGCCATCATGCAGAATCTGGTGAACGCCGCCAAACATCGTGGGGCCCAGCGGTAACGATAATTCGCCGCCACGTGCCGCTTCTTCAAGAATGATAGCGGCGCCGGTAACACCCCACTCCTCCGCTCTGCCGCCGTATTTTGCCGGTATTTGAGCTCCGAACCAGCCCTGCTCTGCCATTACTTTCACTGCATCCCAGGGGTATTCCTTTTTCCACGCATCCCTTTCTGCCATCGGAATCAGGATTTCATCCGCAACCTTCTTCGCGTCTTTTGCCAGTTTCTTTTGTGCTTCGTTCCACCAAGGATAAGCGTCCATATTTGTCTCCTTCTCAAATTTTTGTATTTTGGATTATGTGATAATCCTAACAAGACTTGGCTTTCCGTGTCAAAATTACGCTAAATGCCGTCAAAAGTCTGACCTTCGTGTTCATTTACTGAGTTCTTGCGTTAGGATGTCAGGGGAATCGGTGATAATTCCATCTACTCCCCATTTTATAGCCGTACGGAAGTCTTGAGCGCTATTACAGTCCCATAGAATGGTAGAGACGCCATGAGAGTGCAGTATGTTTATTAAATCTGCGTTAGCAAAAGGAAACTGGGGCAACATAATCCGGGCTCTGGTTAATTCAATGATTTTGAGCGGGTCGTTAGTAGCAAAACCGGTCAAAATACCGCGTGGAATATGCGGCGCAAAATCTGCCAAATCATTAATCAGGTGAGGGTAGAAGGACGTGAGAAAAAGTTCGGAGGTTTTCATTTTAGCATTAACGATTTCTAAAAAGAGGTCCAGGGAATGCACCAGTTTAAGCTCCAGCATAACTCGAATATGGTTATGACACATGTCCAGAGTCTCTTCCAGCATGGGGATGTGGTAGTGCTCAGATATTTTCACGTTTCGTATTTCTTGCAAAGACATTTCAGTAATTATTCTGCCGCCAAGCTCACTATCATGGAAAATCACAAAGTGGTGGTCGGCTGTCTCATGGACATCGCATTCAATACCGTCAACACCCAGCCTGATTGCGGCATAGAAGGCTTCCAGCGTGTTATCCGGGAATTCCTTTGTAAATCCGCGGTGGGCGATATTCAATGTTTTCTGCATATAAGTTTCCTCATTAGCTCATCTGTTTTATTCGTGGCAAGACAACAGATTCGAGTAGCTTATCAGTCTCATTACGTGCCTGAGCCACCATCTGTAGTATCTGGCGGTAATTACCCCAGCGGAACCGTTTCAGACTTTCAAGAGAAAGTAGATAATCGGTTTTTACCAGTAAATTTTGTTTAATGGCTTTATTGCGAATGTCATCAGTGAGTGATACGATCTCAAGCATGGAGCGCAACTTACGATTGGAAAAGATGCTGGGGATATCTATCGCCATAACCGGGGCATCTTTTTTACCGATGCTTTCCAGCGGCAGTTCGCAGTAGAGGGTACTGCTGACCAGTTCGGAATTATTCATCGATATCGGCGGGAAAAGCCCCGGAAAAGCAATGCTTGCCTTCATACTGTCAGTGAGTTTGCCTTCCTTCAATAAAACCTCTTTGCCTTTCTTAAGGTCTATGGCAGATACTGCTAGAGGTACTCTAAGGTCGGAGAAGCTATGGGTTCCAAAAAAACCGGCAATTTGCGGCTCTATCAGCTTCCATGATAGAGCGCTAACTTGTTTTAGATTGGCATTACAGTACAATCTCTCCCGTAAAAAGTAGGCAAAGCTATCTAACACACGCCGTTGCGGACTTTGCAGGAAGTCGGAAAGCTGTTCCAGTCCCCACAGGGAACGGCTGTTTTCCGCAAAAAAGCGGGTGAATGCATTGGGGAGGACACCCATATCTTTACCCAGCGCATATTGTCCGGCAACCAGCGAACTGATACCTGCGGCGACAATCTTTTTAATTTTGATGCCGTGTTCGTCAAGGGATTGGAGTATGCCAATACTGGCTACTCCTTTCACCCCCATCCCGCCCAGTACCAGCGTAATTGGCTCAGACATCTGCCTTCTCCAGTTTTGCCTTCAGGCGGGGAACGACTTTTTTTGCTGTCTTATAGCCATGTTCCATCGCTAGCTGATAATTTCCAAAGTTACTGCTATCGAATTTCGGCATGTCTATCTTGATGTGGAAATCGGAATCTGCCAATGCCCACTGCTGAAGTCGGTTCTGTTTTATAAACTCGATGTGGTTAAGTATATCCATTCCGTTCTGGTAGCTGGTATCCGGTGCGGAAAAGAGTTCTATGGAAATAATGAAGTCGGCGCCCTGCTGGCGGAGTTCTGTCACCGGGACATTTGCTAACACATAACCGTCCACCAGTAGCTTCTTACCTCTGGGCACGGGCGGGAATATGCCCGGAATAGAGGTGGAAGGGAGAATCCCATCAATCAGCTTGCCCTTCTTGATTATCACGGTTTTGCCGGTAATGAGGTCAACAGATACGGCGGAGAAAGGGATTTTGGTATCCTCGAATCGCTGCTCCCCGAATATCAGTTTTAGCGCTTTCAGATTATTATGGTGGGATTGAATCGACTTGCGCATAGCGGCGATATTGCAGACAGCGGCGGTCAACCAGTTTCGCAAAAAAGTCTGGCTTTCCATCGTGTTATGGAAGATATTGAAGTAGTTGATATTAACTGCTTTGACCACCTGCTTTGCCAGTTCGGTTATCTTATCTGTGTCCTGATATAAGGCATAGGCGCCGCCAATCACTGCGCCGATGCTGGTGCCATTTACCATATCTATCTTTATGCCGGCTTCCGTCAGCGCTCGGATAGCCCCGATATGGGCATACCCCATTGACCCGCCGCCACTGAGACACAAACCAACTTTCATCGATTACTCAAGCTCCCAATCTCTATAACCTTGCCGGATAACTGCCAGATATTCAGGCGAGGGTTTACTTTCATCGGATTGCCGGCGTCTGACATAGGTCACGGCTTTGACAGCTACATCATCTTCATTGAAGACTACTACATTCAGATGGTCGTAGGTATTCGGGTAATCTTCATAGTGGTCCAGTTTTTG
>JAQTPO010000092.1 GCA_028712845.1 Dehalococcoidales bacterium
GATGCAAGTACAGACATCTCGTTGCCTATCTGCTGGAGCAACAGGAGCACATCTACACGTTTGGAATTAAGACGCAACATGCCGATTTCACCCCGCGCAAGATCAAGAAGTTCCCCGATGCGTTTATTCAGATTTATGGCGCCGCGCTGGATATTTTGCGCCACGCTCCGCCATGGTTCTTCTTTGAGCCCGCTGACCAGTAAGTCGCTTGAAGACATAATGGGCGTCAGCGGGGTTTTCAGTTCGTGCACCAGCGCCCGGGTGAATTCGACTCTTCTTTGTACCTCGACCTCTAGTTCCTGACGTAACATCCGTTCTTGCTCATAGGCTTCTTCAAGTTTCTCCTGCGCCAGTTCTTGTTCCGTGATGTCCATTGAATGTCCAAGGACAGCACGTCTGCCCTGATATTGAATAGAAGCCACCCCTTCCAATAACCACCTTATCTGTCCGTCTTTGGTTAAAATACGATATTTATACGGGGAAGTGCTCTGACCTTTGAGTATTTTGATTGCGCTTTCCCTGACCATTGTCCTGTCTTCCGGATAAACCAGCCTCATAGAGTCAGACTCTATGATTTCATCGGAGGTATTTGCGGTAAGTCCGCGGAAATTATCATTGACAAATTTGAACTTGCCATCCTGGAGAATGAAAAGCCCGATAGGCATACTGGTTCTGAAAACCTGGACAATCTCTTCGTCCTGACGGCGCTGGCTCTTGGATGCTTCAAGCTCAGCAACACGCTGACGCAGGTCGATGAGTTCTTTGAGCAATTGTTCTTTGGTTTTTTTATCGTCTGTCATTAGCGATTGTCCTACGACTAAATTCTACTTCTCTTAACCTCAGGCGTCAAATTTCGTGTGTGTTTTCATTATCATTGCGCTCACAGCCGCAGATTGGTATAATTAGAAGGTTAAGTCTATCCCCCTATACAGGTGGGAAGTTTTATTTAGTGCAAGGGAAAAATGGACGACGAAAAAGAAAAAACCGATAACGCCGAAAAACTGGACATGATGCGTCATTCTGCGGCGCACGTGATGGCGGAAGCCGTGCAATCGATGTTTCCCGATACCAAGTTCGGCATCGGGCCGACGATTGAAGATGGCTTCTATTATGATTTTGATTTACCCCGTTCACTAACACCGGAAGACCTGCCGGTTATCGAAGCCAAAATGAAGGAAATAGTAAAATCTAATTCTCCTTTCACTAAAGAACTGGTTACCAAGGATGAGGCACGAAAATTATTTACCAATCAGCCTTACAAACTAGAACTAATTGATGAACTACCCGAAGAGCAGGTGACTATTTACCGCCAGGGTAATTTTGTGGATATGTGCCGTGGGCCTCATGTCCGATACACTTCTGCAATAAAGACTTTCAAATTAATGAGTATTGCCGGCGCATACTGGCGTGGTAGCGAGAAAAATCCGATGCTTCAACGTATTTACGCCATAGCTTTTAGCAATCAGAAGGAACTGGATGCATATCTGGCAAAAATAGAAGAAGCTAAAAGACGCGACCACCGCAAGCTGGGCAAAGACTTAGACCTGTTTCTTATTCCGGAGGAAATCGGCGGCGGATTGGTCGTTTATACTCCTAAAGGCGGACGTATAAGGTCTACCATTGAGGATTTCTGGCGGAAAGAGCATTTCTCTAACGGATACGAGATTCTTTACACCCCGCACATCGGACTAAGCAAGCTGTGGGAAACAAGTGGCCACCTGGGCTTTTATAAAGAAAATATGTATTCTCCAATTACGATTGATGAGCAGGATTACTACCTCAAACCTATGAACTGCCCGTTCCATATACTTGCCTATAAGTCCAGAATACGCTCCTACCGCGAGTTACCTCTGCGCTGGGCGGAACTGGGAACCGTTTATCGCTATGAAATGAGTGGCGTTCTTTCCGGGCTAATGCGGGTACGCGGCTTTACACAGGATGATGCACATATCTTCTGCACACCGGAACAAATGAATGATGAAATTTCCGAGGTGTTACGTTTTTCACTTCACATGTTAGACACCTTCGGTTTCCCAAAATACAAGGTGTACCTTTCCACCCGGCCGAAGGATGCTGTAGGCGAACCACAAAAGTGGGAAGACGCCCAAAATGCCTTACGTCGTGTTTTAGAAGAGAATAGACTGGAATATAATGTGGACGAAGGCGGCGGTGCTTTCTATGGTCCGAAAATAGATCTCAAGATAGAAGATGCGCTAGGACGGGAGTGGCAGACAACAACGATACAATTCGACTTCAATCTACCGGAACGTTTCGACATGGCATATATTGGCGCGGACGGCAAGGAACACCAACCTTATATGATACACCGTGCTTTGTTTGGTTCCTGGGAAAGGTTCTTCGGACTGCTCATCGAACATTACATCGGGGCTTTCCCTGTCTGGTTGGCGCCGGTACAAGCGGTAATTATCCCAATATCAGATCAACATGTTGATTACGCCCGCAAAGTGGAAGCCGAATTGAAAACTGCAGATGTCCGGGTACAGGTGGATAACAGGAACGAGCGGATGAACCAGAAAATCCGTGAAGCTCAGCTACAGAAAATACCTTATATGCTGATAGTCGGGGACAAAGAGATGGCTGATAATGCGGTATCAGTGCGCCTGCGCACCGGAGAGCAACTTCCCATGATGCCGCTGGATGCTTTTAAGACAAAAATCAGGCAGATGATTACCGAAAGAATTAATGAACTGAAACCGTAACTTGATAAATACAGGTAGATGTATTATATTGTTTGAGTGAGTTCATAAACTAAAAAGGGGGAGTTACAGCACATAGTTAAGTCATTACGCATCAATAACCAAATAAGAGTCGCTGAGGTTCGTGTCGTCGGGGAGAAAGGGGAGCAGTTGGGTGTTATGCCCATCGCTCTGGCTCTGGAAACAGCAAGAAAAAATAACGTGGATTTAGTCGAGGTAGCGCCCACAGCCGTACCGCCGGTTTGCCGCGTGATTGATTACGGTAAGTTCCGCTATGAGCAGACCAAGAAAGAAAAGGTTGCCAGAAAGAGTCAGAAAATCTCCGAACTCCGGGAAATCAGACTGAGACCGAAAATCGGCGAGCACGACCTCGAGTTCAAAGTAAGGTCAATAAAGAATTTCCTGACTGAAGGCGATAAGGTTAGAGTGACGGTGATGTTCCGGGGGCGTGAAATCAGTCATGCTGACCTTGGCTGGAAGTTGTTACAGAAAGTAATACAAATAGTGGAAGGGGTAGGGGTGCCGGAAAGACAAGCCCTTATGGAAGGGCGAAGGATGCATATCATCTTAGCTCCAGGCGTTGCTGCCCAGAAATCAAAACCAAAGGAAACACAGGATGCCAAAGTTAAAGACGCATAAAGGTGCCAAAGCTCGCTTCCATATTACGGGGAGCGGTAAAATTTTACGGATGAAGGGCGGTTCGAGCCATCTGCGGCGGAACAAACCGGCGCGGGTGAAGCGTGAATATCATAAAAAACTTGCCATCAGTCCGGTGGATAGACAAAAGCTCAGCCGTCTTATGCCCTATGCGGGTAAATAAGTATTTTTAGGGCTGATTTGTCAGGTATTTAGAAAGTATCGGGAGTAGACAGGAGGGGTACTGTGCCACGTGTTAAGAGAGGGGTAACCACACATCAGAGACACAAGAGTCTTTTGGCGTTAACCAAGGGACATCGAGCGACTAAACATGCTCTGGTTAAACGCGCCAAAGAATCGATGATAAAATCGTTGGCTTATGCTTATACGCATCGTCGTGAACGTAAGGGTGATATGCGGCGTCTCTGGATTACCAGGGTCAATGCCGCCAGCCGTTTACAGGGTATGACCTATGGTGAATTGATAAATGGCTTGAAGAAATCAGGCGTGGAAATTAACCGCAAGGTATTAGCCGATATGGCTGTGAGAGAGCCGGAGGCATTTGCCGAACTGGTAACTATTGCCAAAAAACAATAATGATAAACAGTGGCATTATAAATGCCACTGTAATTCTCCCCCGCAGTGTAATACACTCATGTTACAGCGTCTTGACGAATTGAAACAGACCGCCCTCCGTGAATTGGAAGCCATTAACGACCTTTCCAATCTGGAGTCTTGGCGTGTCCGTTATCTGGGCAGAAAGAGCGAGTTGACCAATATGCTCCGCGGTCTGGCAGAGCTTCCGATTGAAGAACGTAAGTCAGCCGGCGCATTAGCGAACCGCATCAAACATGAACTTGAGTCCGTTTTGGAACAAAAGCTCTCTACCCTGAAGTCGGAATCCCGGCAACAGACACTGCGCACCGATGAATCCCTGGCGGCACGCGGCGATATTACCTTACCCGGTCGTCCCATCCCTGCCGGACGATTACACCCTATCACCGAGACACTCCATGAAATTTGTGACATCTTCGTTTCACTGGGTTTTCAGATTGTGGAAAGTAATGATGTGGAACTGGACTATTATAATTTCGAGGCGTTGAATATTCCCGCAGAACATCCCGCGCGGGATAATATGTCCACTTTCTGGATTGATTACGAGAATGAGCGCGGCGAGAAACCGATGCTCCTGCGCACACATACGACCAATGTCAGCGCCCGTTGCGCGGCAACGATGAAACCGCCCATTCGGGTCATTGAACCCGGCAGAGTTTACCGCTACGAAGCTACGGATGCTACCCACCTGACGATGTTCCATCAGATTGATGGTCTGGCGGTAGATAAAGGCATCACGATGGCCGACCTCAAGGGCACTTTCTATGAGTTTGCCCGCCGTTTCTATGGCGATGGCAGAAGAGTGCGTTTCCGCCCTGATTATTTCCCCTTTGTCGAGCCGGGCGTGGAAGTTGCCGTAGAGTGTGCTATCTGTAAAGGCAGTGGTTGCCACCTCTGTGGCAATAGCGGCTGGATTGAAATCGGCGGCGCCGGTATGACCCATCCTAAAGTACTGGAACGCGGCGGTATCGACCCCAATGAATACACCAGCTTTGCTTTCGGTTTTGGCATCGACCGCATCCCGATGTTACGCTACGGTATCGATGATTTAAGGTTATTCTTCGGCTCCGACCTGCGCTTTTTGAGGCAATTCTAAATGAAAGTCTCACTGAACTGGCTGAAACAATATGTTGATGTTAAACTCTCGGCGGCAGAGATTGCCAACCGTTTGACGTTGGCGGGCATCGAGGTCAAGAGCACTCAGGTCATCGGCGGCAACTGGGAAGGCATCGTCATCGGGCAAATTCTAACGGTGGACAGCCATCCTAATGCCGACCGTCTGACGTTGCTGACGCTCGATTTGGGCGGCAGGCAGGAAACCGTCGTTTGCGGGGCGCCTAATGTCGCCGTTGGGGCAAAAATCGCCTATGCGCCGGTTGGCGCGAAACTGATTGACGGACACACCGGAGAAGCAGCCGTACTCAAACCTGCTAAAATCCGCGGCGTTGTTTCCAATGGTATGTGCTGTTCGGAAAAAGAGCTGGGGATTTCAGACAATCACGAGGGTATTTTAATTCTGCCGGCGGATACGCCGCTGGCAATGCCTCTGGCAGACTTGATAGGCGATGCTATTTTTAATCTGGAAGTGACGCCGAACCGCCCCGATTGTCTTTCGATGATTGGGTTGGCGAGAGAAATTGCCGCTTTGACCAGCGCTCCTTTACGTTTACCGGATGCCGGTTACGCAGAAGCGGAAACGCCCGTCAAAGAGCAGGTTACGGTGGAGATTATCGACCCGGATTTGTGTCCGCGCTATTGCGCCAGCCTGATTACCGGTATCAAGATTGCAGAATCGCCGGAATGGCTGAAAAAGCGCCTGGTCTCCTATGGAATGCGACCGATTAATAACATCGTTGATATTACGAATTTTGTGATGCTGGAGTATGGACAACCGCTCCACGCCTTTGATTATGAAAAAATTCAAGGAAAAGGCATCATTGTTCGCCGTGCGAAAAGCGGTGAGAAAATCACCAGCCTCGACGGTATAGAACGGGCTTTATCCAGGGATATGCTGGTTATTGCAGACAAAGAGCACGCTGTGGCGGTTGCGGGCATTATGGGCGGCGCAAATAGTGAGGTCACGGAAAACACCACCTCCATCCTGCTGGAATCCGCCAGTTTTAAACCGACCAGTGTCCATTATACCGGCAGAACGCTGGGGATGCCCAGCGAGGCTTGTGTGCGTTTTGAGCGGGGTATCAGCGCGGAAGTGACTATGCCAGCCCTTAAACGGGCGACACAGTTGATGGCAGAGCTTGGCGGCGGACAGCCGGCAAAGGGTGTCATCGATGTCTATCCCGGTAAAGTTGAACGGAAACCAATCAGGCTCTTCACGACCGAGGTAAAACGGGTAGTCGGTCTGGAATATAGCATCGACCAGATTGTCTCCTCTCTGGCTGCTCTGGGATTCGAATGTCAGCCGGATAAGGCAACTTCATCAGTGGTCGCCAAGGCGCCTTACTGGCGGAGCGATATTAATCTCCCCGTCGATGTCATTGAAGAAGTGGCGCGTATTCAGGGTTATGAGCAAATTCCCACGACCCTGCTTGCCCAGCCGATTCCCAGGCAGAACCCGGTGCCAATCACGGCGCTAAAACGCCGCGTGAGAAACATGATGGTGGGTTATGGCTTTCAGGAGATTATCTCATTTTCCCTGACGAATATGGAGGCGCTGACCAAACTCTCTCCTGAATCACGTAAGCCGGAACCGATGCCGGTGCATATCGCTAATCCTGCGTCTTCGGAGCAGGAATACCTCCGCCCGACATTGAGAGCGGGTCTGCTTGCGGCTCTTTCACTGAATAAGGCATATATCGAGGAAGGTCTCCGAATTTTTGAAGTGGGAAAAATCTATCTCAACCGCGCCGAAAGCCTGCCGGACGAGCCTGATATGGTGTGCGGTGTAATGTGCGGACGACGACTGGAACGGTGGTGGCAGGGCGAGAGCGAAGCGGTGGATTTCTTCGATGCCAAGGGTATTGCCGAGGGTCTGCTCAAGCAAACAGGCATCGCAGTAAAATTTGAAAAATCGGCGGATGAAAATCTGCATCCCGTTAGTCAAGCGGCAATCACGGCTGAAGGCAAACAGATTGGCATCGTTGGTGAATTGCATCCTTCAGTCCGGGAGCATTTCGAAATACCCGATTCGGTTTATCTTTTCGAGATAAATCTGCCGGCACTTTTACCTCTTATCAAAGAAAAAGCATACCGTTCTATCCCCAAATTCCCGGCAACCATCAGGGATATTGCGCTGGTAGTGGATATTGGCGTCACGCATCAGCAGGTATTGGATACGATGAAAGGGTTCTCACTGGTTACCGATGTGGCGCTCTTCGATGTCTATGCCGGCGAACAGGTCCCCGCGGGCAAAAAATCGCTGGCTTACCGCCTCACTTTCCAGACCCCCGACCGTACCCTCACCGACCAGCAGGTGAATGGCGTCCAGCAGGCAATCCTCAAAAAGCTGGCTTCTGAACTCGGCGCCAGTTTAAGAAAGTAAATCACCTCCTCGTTACAGGTATCGTCTTCTTTTTAGTTTTTCTCTTTATTTTGGCAAGATAGAAACATAATTAGTGTTGTAGTATACTTTAGTTGAAATTTGCGGCAGTGTGAGTTTGATTGTGGTTGATTTAGCGATTTTCCCTCCAATAACAACAAAAGATATTTCTCTAAGAGATATTGAGCAACTCGATAAAGAACTTGAGAAATATTTTATAGATAAGCTTTCGGTTCGGCTATCTCTGACACGTTCTCTGGTCAGTTTCCAAGCTAACAAGAATCGCCCTGTTTATCGCTGGTATAAATATAAAGAAGGCTTTTCTGCTCCCCTTATCGAGTATTTATTTCAGCAATATGGGATGACGAAGGGCAGAATTTTAGACCCGTTTGCAGGTAGTGGGACGGCACTATTCGCGGCGAGCGAACTAGGAATAGACGCTGATGGCATTGAGCTTTT
>JAQTPO010000002.1 GCA_028712845.1 Dehalococcoidales bacterium
GCGGTGGCGGTGCAATGCTCGGCGCCGATGCAGTGATAAGACACGGCTTGAAGCTGGCAAATTACCCGGAAACAAGCGGCAATCCGACCGCTTCAAAAGTCTATCGTGTGGTAAAGCTCGTTTTCTCACAGCCGAATATCGATGGCTATGTCATGATGGGAGCGATGATGGCAAGTCAGGAGCAATGGCACCATGCTCATGCTCTCGTGCGGGTGCTGCAAGAAGAATTGCCGTCGCGGCCGGGATTCCCTGTCGTTATCCTCATTGCAGGGAACAAAGAAAAAGAATCGTTGGAGATTCTCCGTGAAGGGCTGAAAAATCTCCCGGCGCGTATTGAAATTTATGGCAGGGAGCATGTTTACGATGTCGATTTTATCGCCGGGCGCATGAAAGAGCTTGTCGGGGAATACCGTGGAGAGAAACGATGAACGGACTTGAGTTTGCCTTCCGCACCGGGAAAATCTCCATAGATTACGAAAAGTGCGTCAGATGCACGACACATATCTGCATCGAATCCTGCAAGAAATATGGCACCACGCTGTATAAATTGGAAAAAGGCAATCCCGTGCTTATCTATTCTCTCGATGAGACCCAAAGGCGGTGTATCGAAGACTTGTCTTGTGAGTTGCACTGTCAATCGCAGGGTAATAAGGGTTTGATTATGCACCTCGATATGTTCGGACTTGATGAATACAGGAAAAAGGTCGGGTTAGGTTAGCAATGTCCATTCTGGTTGACGAAAAGACCCGTGTCATGGTGCAAGGCATTACCGGTAGAGACGGAAGCGCCCGCGCCCGCTATATGCTTGACTACGGCACTCAGGTCGTTTGCGGCGTGACACCGGGGCGTGGCGGCACCGAGGTTCACGGACTTCCTGTTTATAATACAGTCGCTGAAGCTGTCCAGCGGCATGGCAGGATTGACGCCAGCGTGATTTTTGTACCTGCCCCACAACTTAAACCGGCTGTTTTCGAGGCGCTCAAAGCCGGTATCAAATTCATCACATCCTCGGCGGAGCGCGTTCCCCTGCACGATAATATGGAGATAATAGCCCTTGCGAAACAAGAAGGCGCACGCATTCTGGGTCCCGGTTCTATGGGTATTGTCAGCCCCGGGAAAGCAGTGGTCGGCTGGCTGGGCGCTAATAAAGAATTTGCCAATGAACTTTTCAAACCCGGTCCCGTAGGAGTTATGTCAAGAAGTGGTGGTCAAACAGGCACGGTGGTCTGGGTACTGACTTCGAATGGACTGGGCATTTCCACGGCGGTACATGTCGGCACGGAACCAATCACCGGTAGTAGTTTCGCCGAACTACTTCCCTATTTTGAAGCGGACTCTGAGACTAAGGCGGTGGTGCTATTCGGAGAAATCGGCACGGTGGCGGAAGAAGAAGCCGCCGAAGTTATAAAAGATGGGAAGTTCACCAAACCTGTTGTCGCTTACATTGCCGGTGCGGCTTTGCCCAGCGGTATGCGTTTTTCCCATGCGAGCGCTATAATCGAACGAGGTCGTGGGACTGCTGAAAGCAAGATAAAGGCATTGAGAACCGCCGGTGCGTATGTTGTCGATACCCCGCAGGAAATACCCGTAGCGGTAGCCAGAATTCTCCACAAAGACTAGAACATTTTGTGCTATTACATTTTGTCACAATTCTAAACTCTTTTGCATACTTTGATTTGGGTATATTAATTGGCACATTTTTGGAAGAGGATATCATCAAGTTTAAGGCAGTTGGTAGATATGTTTTGGTTGACATGGATGTTGCCAAAGGATGACTGCGTAACTCAGATGTTATGCGAAAAATATTTTTTAGAAGGCAGAATAAATAACAGGTTAGTTTTCAAAAATTGCTTCTGGTATTACTACTTCTGCGGCTCAATTATTACCTTGATGGAATTCTGTCCTTCAGCCACCAGTTGAAAACCCAAGCCGGCCTCTTTTAAACTCAAACGGTGTGTAATCATTTTTGACACCGGAAGGGTCTTAGCGGCAATCATGTCCAGCGCAGTCTGGTAATCGCCGGGGCTACCGCCATAGGATGAGGTGAGTGTTATTTCCGTACGCCAGAATAGTTCATTCATCGCTATCGGAGTAGTGGCGCCGGGGTTGGTGGTGGCAAAGAAGAGAATTGTGCCGCCACGTTCTACTGATTTAAAAGCCTGAGCAATGGCCGACGGGGCGCCGGTACAGACTATCACGGTGTCTGCCAGCAGCCCTCGATTGAGTTTACGCAGACGGTTGGGTAGGTCTTCTTTAGCGTTGATGGCGATATCGGCACCTAACCGGCGCGCCGCCTCCAGTCGATATTCACTGATATCTGTCGCAATTACCTTACCGGCACCTAAAGCGTGGGCAAGCATAATGTGAAGCATGCCGGCAATCCCACTGCCGATAACAACAACCGTGCCGCCAAGCTGCATGTGCGCAATTCTCTGGCCACGGAGTACGCAGGCTAACGGCTCCACGAATGTCGCGTCTTCGTAGGATACGTGGTCGGGCAGGACGAATATGCCACGGTCGACATTTATCGCCGGCATCCGTACAAATTCAACAAAACCACCGGGGTCGAAATTCGTCTTGCGGAGAGTTTCACAGACGGTGTGATGACCGCTCAGACAGTAGTGACAGGTATTGCAGGGCACATGATGCGCCAGTGCTACCCGGTCGCCTTCTTTGTAGTTTTTCACTCCTTCGCCTACTGCTACAATCTGTCCGCTGACCTCATGCCCCAGGATTAACGGTGCCCGGTCAATCCGGTACCATTCCATCACATCACTGCCGCAGATACCACTGGCTTCTACCCGCACCAGTACTTCCCCTGCGCCGATTTTCGGAGCGGGTTTCTCCTCTATCCGCACATCCCTGTTGTTGTACCACATCGCTACTTTCATGTTCTGTCTCCTTCTCAGTGATGGCGGCTACTTCTTTGTCTTCTGCCCCTTTTCTTTATCGTATATTTCCTGGGCTTTTTCCGGAGTAGCATTTCCGTGAATAATAGTGCGTATTGCCTTTATCATCGCTATCGGGAAAGGATTTTGCCAGATATTCCTGCCCAGATTTACGCCGATAGCTCCTTTCTGCATACCGTCATGAACAAACTGGAATACTTCGAGTTCGGTATCTACCTGGGGACCGCCAGCCATAATTACAGGCACAGGACAGCCCTGTGCTACCTTTTCAAAGTTTTCACACCAGTATGTTTTTACCACCCTCGCCCCCAATTCAGCGGCGATGCGGGATGCCAGCGCAAGGTAACGGGCATCCCGTTTTCCGAGCTCTTTCCCCACCGCTGTAACCGCCATTACCGGTATGCCGTACCTTTCTCCCTCGTTAGCGAGTTTTGCCAGATTCAATAATGATTCTCTCTCATAGTCAGTACCGACAAAAATCGAGATACCTACTGCGGCAGCATTAAGACGAATCGCCTCTTCCATCGAAGTGGTAATTCCTTCATTCGCCAGGTCCTTCCCCACCATGCTGGCGCCACCGGATACCCTGAGAATCACCGGTCTGGCATTATCCGGGTCCACCGATGAACGTAGTATCCCCCTGGTAATGAATAATGCGTCAGAATAAGGCAGCAAGGGCTCAATTGTTTTGCGCGGTTCTTCTAGGTTTCTGGTTGGCCCCTGAAAATAGCCATGGTCCACCGGCATTATCAGTGTATGCCCATCCTTCTGTATGATTTGTGATAACCGATTTGCCATCCCCCATTCCATTTGCGTGAATACCTCCTGTTTAGCTGATAACTATTGTTATTATGTATTCTGCCACAATCCATGTAGTTATTAAAGTATTGAGAAAGGCATTCGTTAGCCGATTGATAATACATTATGTAATATAGTTAGGTCATAGAACAATGAAATGTGTGATGCCATTTTGTTCTAATCATTTACAGCTGAAAAACGAGTCTGTTGCCAGTAAAGAACCGCATGGTAAATAAGGAGTAGAAAAGAAAGTATGGTTGAAAAATCTAACAACCCAAAATTATCCGCTGGTAATTAGCGTAATTATTCAGTTGTGTGTATTTTTATTAGAAGATATAGGTTTTTAGTAATATGTAGATTTTCTACCTAACCAGATGCCTACAAGTAAAATAACCAGCACACCAATAATAGACAGCAAGACGATAGCCCAGACGGGGAACCCGGAGAAGGTAAAACCTACATTAAAAGAACTTGCTGTTGTCCAATTGCCCTCGTTGGAAGCGCCATCGATTGCTTTCACCCGCCAGTAATAAGGAGCATCTTTTTTGCTTGAGACCAGCTTTTCTGCCTTTGTCAGGGTATATGTCGATTCCGTCAGATTAACTTTTTGTAGAACTATAGAATCTGCCGTAAATGTCTTGCTAGTGGCAATCTCTAAAACATATGAGATTCCGCTGGGGTCACTTACATCCGACCAGTCAAATTGCGCTTGTGCTTTTGCTTTTGTGTCGGACGCTGGTAAAAGAGGTTCAGATACCGGCGGGGGATTTGATTCTACGGTGAAAGTTGTTTCGATTATGTTGGTTTTGTCAGTTGCAACAATTGTGTGATTCCCTGCTTTACTAACAGGGATATTGAAGGTGGCAGAAAAAGCTCCTCTTTCATCTGAATTCGTCTGCGCTATTTCACTCCCGTCGAATCCAATGATTATAGCGCCGGAGAAACCCGAACCGGTCATGGTTACCGGCATTCCCAATGGGCCTGTGCTCTGAGTTAAAGTCGCTTCGACTGTGACCGCGAAATTTTCAGTGATGGTATTATGCCCATCGCTGGCAGTGATGACATGATTTCCTGCTTTGCCCGCGGGCACATTAAAAGTAATAGAAAAACTGCCATTGGCTTCCGCTGCTTTTCTACTAACTTCCACTCCATCGAATTTAACATATACCATACCGCTGAATCCTGTACCGCTGATTGTTACGGCTGAGCCGATTAACCCTGAGGCGGCGCTAAGGTTGGCTTCAACGGACACGGATAGTTGAGCAGCAGTATCACTACTGCCATCACTGGCTTTCACCACGTAGTTGCCGCTGGAAATGGGTGGCACAACAAATCTAGTCGTGAAACTACCGTTTGCATCGGCAGAAACATTCCTGACAAGAACTTCCCCCAGGTAAATATTAACCGGCTGGTCAGCAATAAAACCTGTGCCGGTAGCCTGAATTTCCCCTCCGACGCTTGTATTCTGCGGATTAATACTGAAAGATGCGGTGGTAGTTAATGCAGCTTCAATCTGATTGGTCCCGTCACTGATAACAAGTTGGTGTGAGCCGCCGCTCCCTGCGGGTATTTTAAATGTTGTCGTAAAACTGCCGGAGGTGTTTGAGGTTGTTGTGGCAGGCACTGTAGTAACATCGAGGTCGTTATAAAGCAATGTTATCGCAGTGCTAGCCAGAAAGCCTTTCCCTTGAACGCTGATATCGGTGCCAATTGCTCCGGAATCAGGCGTGATAGTTGCTATGGGAGTTATCAAAAAACTCGCTGACTTTGAATTACCGTAACTATCCGCGGCAGTTATGTTGTGAGTGCCTCCTGGGTATTCCGGCACGGTAAAAGTAGCCATGAAAGCACCGTTTGCATTAGTTGTGGCAGTTACCAATGCCCTAGTGCCGATTGTAATGCTAACAGTAGTGCTTGCTGCATAATTCTCCCCGCTAATTACCACCTGTTGACCTTGAATCCCTGAGGATGCGCCGAGTGTGATTGACGGCCCGGTTACAGTAAAATTCGCATAGGCATAGGTGGCAGTGGTGATATTGTAAACAACTACTGATGTAATGCCAGGGGTAAACTGAGGCACAGTAAATGAATTGACAAATGTAGTAGCCAATGCAGGAACAATACCAGTATTTACCAGTGTCGTTCCTGCAAATAAGATTTGGTAGTTATCACCAGCGGTATAACCGTTACCATAAACAAAAACAGTAGTACCGACTCTACCGCTTACAGGGGAAACACTAATAGCTTCGACAGCAAGAGCCGTGCCGTCAGGTAATGTGGATGCCAATAAGGTCAGGATGAATATAAATGCTAAAAATAATCTCTTCATTGCAATGCCCTGTCCTCAATATCAGTTACTGAATTTTAACAAAATAGTCGAGTCAATGCAATCAGAGGTAGTGATTATTTAGTACTATTTCTACGAATAACCCCTGCTTTATGTTGACATTGTTACACATATACGGTTAATATAACAACCAGAATATAGTTGGAGGCAGTGCATGAAACTGAATATTATTGGCTTTGGACAATGCGGCGGCAGGATTGCGGATGAATTTGCCGTGCTGAATAGTTTTGCACACAGTTCGCGCGGTATAGAAATCGCTCCTTGTATTATTGCTGTGAATACTGATTCCACTGACCTTAGCGGTTTGAAAGCAATAAGAAAAGATTACCATCATAGAATTCTGATTGGCAGTAGAAAAACCAGCGGGCATGGAGTGGGGAAAATCAATGAATTAGGCGCTGAAATAGCTAAAGAGAACAGTGATAAAATTTTCGAATCTGTCAGGAGAGAACCAAGATTTCTGGAAGCCGACGCATTCCTGTTAATTGCGTCTGCCGGAGGCGGCACCGGTTCCGGCGCTGTTTCTGTTATAACGAAGCTGCTCAGGGAAAGGTATGCGGATAAACCACTTTATAATCTGATAGTTTTACCATTTGAACACGAGGAGACTACTGAAGAAAGAACCGTTTACAATGCCGCAATATGTTTGAAATCTGCTTACAGTGCGGCAGATGCTGTTTTCCTGGTGGATAATCAGAGATATGTTAAGAAAGACAACTCGATTTTAAATAATATCGCAAAAATAAACCATTCGATCGTGGCTCCGTTTTATAATTTACTCTGTGCGGGAGAGGAAAAAAAGCCAAAATTTATCGGGTCGAAAACGCTTGATGCCGGCGATATTATCCAGACATTGCGCGGTTGGACAGCGATCGGGTACGGAAAATCAGAACTTGACAAGTTCAATCTCAGCTTCAAGAAAAAATCGGATTTCGATAAAAAGAGTGCCCAGACTTTGAAGGGTATCCGGGCGCTTGATGAGGCGATGAGCGAGTTGTCTATTGTGTGTAATCCTGCCGATGCCGGAACAGCTCTTTATCTTTTATCCGGTCCGGCTAAAGAGACGAATGTTGATATTCTTAAGGAAATCGGCGATTACTTAAGGGGTAAAGCACCCAAGTCCATTATCAGAAATGGTGATTATCCCAGGGAAAAAGACTCTCTGAACGTGCATGTGGTTCTATCCGGACTGACCGATGTGGAAAAAGTCAGGAGGTATTACTCCAAATCCACAGACCTTATCCCTGAATTTAAGAAGAGACAGGAAGAAGGTGAAAGGAAAATAAGAGACCTGGAAGAACTTGGGGATAGCCTTCCTTCCCTCATTTGAAATTATTTACATCAGAAGACCTGTTATCCTAAATTAGAACGCGTTTGGCATATTATGTATAATATAGTGTGTAAGCGAAACGTTTTACGATTATATTTTTAGGGTGAATAAATAATGAAACTATTAGTCATTGGTTGTGGGCAGTGTGGTGGTAGAATCGCCGCTGAATTTGCACGTCTCGGCTTGAGAGCGCACGTCGAGCGTTCCATAGAAATAGTAACCGATGCATTTGCCGTCAATACAGACACTGCGGATTTGACCGGACTCTCCTATATTAAACAGGGTTACGACCATAGAATTGTTATCGGATTAAGAAATACCAGCGGTCACGGTGTCGGGAAAATAAACGAACTTGCAGCAGAGATTGCAAAAGAAGATGGTGACAAGGTTTTAGAAGCCATCGGCAAAACCAGACTACTGGCGGATACAGATGCGTTTATGGTGATAGCAAGTGCGGCAGGCGGCACAGGTTCCGGTTCACTGCCGGTATTTACGAAGCACCTCAAAGAACGTTTCCCTGATAAGCCGGTTTACAATATGGTTGTATTACCATTCAAACACGAGGAATCATCTGAGGAGCGGTCTGTTTACAATACAGCCGTGTGCCTGAAATCGGCTTACTTAGTATCGGATGCAATTTTCCTGGTAGATAATCAAAAATTTGTTAAAAAAGGCACGTCGCTAAGCCATAATTTATCCGCAATAAACTCGATGGTTGTGGAACCATTTTATAATTTGCTTTGTGCAGGTGAAGAAAAGAAACCGGAATTTATCGGCTCAAGAACAGTCGATGCCGGTGATATTATCCAGACACTGGCAGGCTGGACCGTGATAGGACATGCTGCAAAACAAAGTGCACCGGTGAGGTTTGGCTTTAAGAACACCCATTTCCGAGAAAGGGCGGATGAATCACAAGGTAGTATTCAAGTCATGAATTCTGCGTTGGGTGATTTATCTGCTAAATGCAATCCTAAAGATGCTAACAGGGCTATTTATCTTCTCTGCGCTCCTGCGCGGAAGATGGAAATGGAAATGGTGGGCGAACTCGGTATCGCTTTGAAACAATTTGCTCCCAATGCTGTTATCAGAAGCGGTGATTATCCCCGATCCAAGCAAGGCTTTGAGGTAGCAGTAATTCTGTCCGAACTCACCAATGTAACACGTGTAAATGAATTATTTAATAGAGCAATAGCTTATATTGCCAACAGAAAAATGCGGAAAGGCAAGAGTTCCGAATATCTTCAATTGGAGACATCATTTAGTGATATACCATCACTATTCTAACCCTGAGGTCAAAATAATGATGGTATATATTATTCACAAAGCCGAATATTGCTAATATCCAGGCCTATTTACCGAATATATTCCAAGCCTGCTCTAGAGATTGCTTTCTCTTGTCCCATGCCTGTCTGATGGTATCATTATATACACCTAAAGCAAGCTCGATATTCTGTTCGTAAGCAAGTCTGGCTTGCTCTTTAATTTTGCGATAGTTTTCGTCAGCTTCCCGTTCTGTTTCTTGACGGATCCGTTCTGCTTCGTTTAGAGCGTTATTTAAGGCGTTATAAGCCTCTTTGTCTATACTACTAAAGTCTTCATCTGTCTGTTGTTCTGTCTCGCGGTATGCGACCCATATTTCTTTCTGCGCGTCTAAATATGCGGAATAAGCTCTCTGTGCCCGCCCCAGGAACTCATCAAAGGGTTTTACTTCTTTTTCGTCCATTACATCCGCTCCTTTTGTTTTCTCTTCAATTGTATCGATTGCGCTGGTATCGACTACGCTGGTGTTGTCTACGCTTGTGTTGACTTCAGCCGCATCCGCTGTCTTTGTGTCGGCTGCCACTTGCGCATCAACCGCGTGTTGTTTACCTTTTCCTTTTGGAGTTTTACCGTGGTATTCACCTTGTTTTCGCGTATCCTTGGGGTTAAGTCCATCCTGATTTTCTTCGTTTGCCACTTTGTGCTCTCCTCTGTTCAAGCGGTCAATAATATAATACTGTCAAGTATCTCTTGTCTCCGAGATCTATTTACAGCTATCTCATCAGCTACTTTCTTTATCTTCTTCGTCCAAATCATTTTGTGTATCCTTGCTATTCTCATACATTTTCGACAGAAATTTCAAACGATTTTCAATAGCTTTGCGAGACTCTGTCGTTTTTTTGCCCTCACCATTTACGGTACCGCTTATTAGGCTTGAATCTCCTGTTGAGACTTTATCATCCTTTTTCTGTTTGTTGGATTCCTGGTCACCTCCTATTATTTTTTGAATTCGTTCTTCTACTATCCCTGTAATTTCTGTGTTTAACTTGCCGGGTTTAAGTGAATCTCCCATTGCTTCGGAAAAGATTTGTATCCATGTCTTAGCTGCCTCCTCAGATGCCTTTTTAGCTATTGAAGTAGCTCTTTCAGATGCCTGTACTGCCGCCTCTGCGCTGTTACGCGCTAAAATGCTTACTCTCTCAGCTTGAGCCATTACTTCCTGTGATATTCGGATTGTTTGTTCGGTCAGGTCTTTCATCTCCTTTCTCACAGATTCTAAAGTTGCCATAGTGGTTTTCTTAAATTGTTCTGCTCTTAGAATAGCTTCTTGAGACTCTTTTTTCGCGACTTCAATGGTTTCTTTCGCTATTTTTATGGCATAGCTCGATGCTTCTGTGGCTGACTTATTGGCATTCTCTGCTTTATCTAAAGAATTCAATACTTCAGCCCTCATATCCTGAGTCATAGAAAGAATCGATTCATGGGTCTTTTCAACTTTGGAGACTGCCTCTCCAGAAAATTTTAGTGTATTATCTGCTGTTTCCAGAGCTGATTTACAGATTTGTTCAATCCTGGAAATCGATTCGGCGGACATCCTTTTAGCACTTTCTACTGCCGTTATGGCTGATTTATTAGCTAGTTCTGCTTTGGTTACAACATCGTCTACCATTATTCTGGTATCGCCTGCAGCATTTAAGGCTGATTCATTAAACTGCCCGATTCTGGAAACCGCTTCTTCGGCTGCTTTTTTAGCGCTGTTTACTGATTCATTAATAGAATTAGTAATTTGTGCTACCTTTGTAGATACTTCTTCATTAGTGTTTTTAATATCTTCTGCGGCTGTTAGAACGGATTGATTCATCATTGTTACATTGGCAACTGTATCTTCAGAGGATTTATTAGCATTCTCAACTGTCTCAATTACTTGCTTTTTAATGTCTTCAGACTTTGAAAACGTTTCTGCCACAGATCTCTTAGTATTCTCAAGAATTTCTGTTAAAGAATTATATTCCTGCTCGACAGTTTTAATAGCTTCACCTGAGAAACGCCGGGCATCCTCGGATGTTTCTAATGTTGAGTTAATTGTATTTTGCAGAATTGCCTTATTTACCTCTAGGTCCTTTAACAAAACAAGATTTGCATTTTTGACAGATCTCGTTGTTTCTTCAGTTTCATTTAAGGCGCGCGTTAAGGCATGTTCAGTTGTTTCAGTAATATCGATAGCTGATTTGCGTGCCGTTTCCACCCTATCCAAAACCTCTTTTGTTTTGGTTTCCGTATCAGCTATCATCTGGTGAATGGAATCGTCAAGTTGATTCGCTCTTGAAATTGTTTGTTCTGCCAACGTTTTATATCTTTCTGATATTTCAATAGATGATTGAATAACAGATTCAGTTTTGCCTATCGTTTCTTCAGAGCTCACGATAAATTTAGCAGTATTTTCTTTAACTCTATTGGTTGCTTTGTCGACTCTGGAGATATTATCTTCAATTGTTTTCTTGGATATAATTATGGTTTTCTTCGCCGACTCATCAGCCTTCTCGGCTTTTAAAACGGCTTCTTGTGTGATTGTGTTGACTTCAGCGATTGTCTCTTTAGCGGATTTATTTGTCTCCTCAATCTTCCTTAAAGCTTCCCTGGAATTTGTCAGGGTTTCTGCTGTTAATTTCTTTGTCTGTTGGGCAGTTTCCTCGGCTTTTACTATCATTTCTTGTGATAAATTAGCCGCCTCTTTGGCTGTTTTATTAGCTACGTTCGTTGTTTCTTCAATCTGAGACATGAACCAATTTAATTTATTCGTTAGCTCTTCTGTGGTTTCCTTGGTTGATTTAATAGTCTCTGTAGCTTTACTCATGGCTTCTTCAAATTCTTTTTTGGCTTTTCCAATTGCCTCTATAGCAAGTCTGGTATTGCTTTCGGACATTTTGACGGCTTTTTGTGATTCATTTTTTGCCAGTTCAGCGGCATTGATAGCATCATGACATATCAGCTCTGTTTTCTGAATAGCATCTTGCGACACCTGGACAGATTCCTCAGCCATTTTCTGAGCGAGAGTGCCTAATTTCTCGGCTCTATCAACTGCTTCCTGGAATGACGAATGTGATTTTTCCATTTTCTTTACATGCAAACGGTATTTATTTTACCGAGCTCTCTAGTGCTCCTTGAATTATTGAGAATGCTAGCCAAAATTATAGCCGAGGACAAATCCAAAATCAAGCAATTTAATGACCAATCAAATATGTAATGCTCAATGAAAAGTGACTTTACCCCGTGCTTAGTATCACCTGCTATTGAATTGCCCCTCACCCTGACCGTCCCCCCCTAAACTGTATCGGCCATTACTGGAAAAAGCTCCCTTTCTGACCGGGTTTCCTTCCCTTCAAGATACTGGCTTGGCGTTAAGTTGTCAAGAGAACTGCGTGACCTCCATAACATTGTAATCCTTCCGACAGCATAAATAATTTCCCGTTACATATTGACTGTCTTCGGAGATGTTTCAGAAACGATACTTATCTTGATGCCCAATTCTCTAATTCTTTTAAAAATATAATTAGAGAAACTTGTACAAGATACGAATGTGTATCTTGCATCCTCGAAACTAACAGGATTTTTGTTTAATAAGGGATGGTTGATATTATGCGTCGTTCTGATATATTGATTCATTTTTACAAAAGCTTCCATTGCATGATAAATCTCCTTGTAGCCATTGATTTGCTCTTTAGTTAAATTTCTATTTAAAACCGGTATTACATCTATCAGTAAATCACAAATTTCCTCGATTATTATTATTGTTTCCTTTATTGAGTCTTTCAGTTGGGGTATTGGCTTATTTGCGAGATACTCTACAGCTTTACGGAGGTGGGCATTCACAGTCACGGGACATTCTTCAGAGGATAGTATTTCTTCCAATTCTTCCTTATCCGTGATATTGCCTATTGGTATGAAGCGTCCACACTCTCCAAGAAAACAATATATTGAAGAATTACGCTTTAATAATATGTTCAGACTTTGTGCAAAGCGTTTCTTGTCGTATATATTGTGCAGGAGATTGCCGTAGATATATTCAATTAATTCATACGCTTTATACCATTCACAAGAGTGTAAATAGTAACGTAAATAGTCTCTAATTTCCTGTAGCGTGTTGATAGGGACGCTAGCGGGAATTTTCAAATAATTTGTACCCAAAGTTCCGAGAAGTACCTCTTGGCTATTAACTTTGAAATTTGAAGCAGGGCTGAAAGCTAATAGATAAGAGTTTAACAAACTCCAAAATTGGTTTCTTAGAGTATTACTCATCCTCTCAAGATAAACGCCTTCTTTATGCACCATATCTCCGTGCCCGTTAGAGTGATAGGCTATTCACTGTTTCTGAGAGTTATTTTTCAGTAAAACAATAATGAGATGAATCCCATTGTTAGGACAGTAAGGGGGCTAAATTAAGATAGTGTCCTGCTATATCAAGGGTATCTGTTGTTAGCGATTCTATCACACTTTTCTCTGGCTCTTCAAAGGGGGGATTGACTTACTAGTAGTCTCATAATAAATATGGACTCTTCAATATGTCCCGGCATAAATAGTTTCGGTCATCTGACAGGTTTTTAAATTATTTGAAACTCCTATCATAATGACATTATAATAACTTCACAATCTATCTGAACTAGTACAGTTTGTTAATTCTTGTATATTTTGATAATATTAGCGACGTATGATGAATACGAAAAAGTTTATAAAAATCACTATACCCCTAATTTTGATCCCGGTGATAGCTACACTGCTGCTTCCAGAGAAGTTAACGGGCGTTTATATTGCGGTGATTGAGCCGCTGGCGTTGCTGATTGGCGGCATAATGGCAATCCTGGTAGCGCGCTTATACGCAAAACAACTAAAAACAACCTTTGTTTTCCTGGCTATTTATCTCACTATATATGCGTTGGCATTGGTTATCATACCTCTCATACAAAATAATCTCGGCGATTATTTTGGGATATTTGTACTCTCGGTCCAGTTAGTAAATTATGCTGCCCTCGTGCTCTTTTGTGTTTACCTTTTAAAGGTGGTGGACATACGGAAGCTCGATGTCATGGGTTGGGTTATGTTTGCCGCAACTTTTCTCGTATCCACTTTTCTAGCTGTTTACCCGATGCTTTTTTACAATGGTTGGGATTTAACGCTAAACACACTCTCATTTGCCATAGTGCGGATTATGGATGCGCTATTGATAATAATCCTGATGCCCGTCATCTGGCTGTATATTCAACACCTCAAGGCACAGCAGAAACAGAGTCTGACATTTACACTGGTGATAGCCGGTATTGTTATTAGTACTCTATTTGATTACTTGTTCCAGACCTTAATCCTGATTTTCCCGAATTTGCTGCCGACTGGCTCTCACATAGTTGAGGTTGTTCCCGATATGCTCTATATCTTTGGATACCTTGTGATCGTGGTTGGTCTTTACGCTCACTTAAAGCAGGACGAGTGGGGATTCCAGATGATTGATAAGATGCTGGGGTAACTAATGGACACAGAAATGGAGAAATTGATAGATGATATCTGGAACTCCTCGCTGAATAAAATTGCGAGTAAGGAGTCCCGGGTTGCACGTCCATCACTGGGCGATGAACTGGATTTATCCATGCCGCAGGGAAGGACTCTATCGCTTTTAGCAGCTAACCCATCTCTTGCCGCTTTGATTTATCATTCTGCTTACCTGTCAGCAAACCGAAATGCATATATCATCATGCGCAAACTAAATATGCCGCCGGATTATTTCTGGAAGTTTGAGTTCTGGCCTAAAGAACGTGCTCTTGAAACTATGCAGCGCGTCATCAATCGAGTTTTTACTGCCATCATGAATCAGAACAAAGAAGGCATTTTAGCTCTTGATGATATCGACATTGAACACATGAGATTCGTCATCAGTTTTAGAGATTGTGCCGAATGCGCTGGTATCAAAGCGCAAAAAGCTATCTGCTATTATCATGCTGCTACCTTTGCCGGAATTTTCTCCGCGCTATTGTGTAAAGATATGGACGGTTATGAAACAAAGTGCATGGCAAATGGAGATAACGCCTGTATCTTTGTCCTCGGAAAAAAAGACGACCCGGAGATCAGTGTGAAAACCGGTAATTATCTCGCACCGACCAAGCTTTCTATCAAAATGGCAGAGAGAATGTCTGAGTCTCTTCACGGAAACCCTCTACGGTCAACTGGCAATATGGTCAGTATTCAATATTACCAGTTGATGATTACTAACAGTATCATCTCGAACCCGGGTCTGTTTGCGTCTTCAAGTATCAATATTGGTCAGGAATATGGTATGAGGCTGGCCGACGTTCTGCGCGATTTCTATAAAGAAAGTAGCCTGGGCGTCATCACGAAATATTATAACCAGATGCACTACCTGGATGTGAGCGTCAAGGAATCAGGTCCCGATATCGAAATAGAAATTAAAGAATGCGCTGAGCTTTCCTCTGTTCTGCAGAAAAGAGAACTGGTCAGTTTCCTTCTGGGAGAGCTCCATGGGCTTGTTTCTGCACTGACAGGACAGCAGTGGACCATGAAAGAGAAGAGTTTCGGGGGTAATGGCTTGTTTATCCGGTTGTCACCAAAGGTCTGAAGTATTAATCCCCGTGTCTCCCTTGCCATTTACCATGTGCTTCCGGGCGGTTTCCTCGACTTCTTTTTTAGCGTATTCTATTTCGCTGACCAGGTCTCTATCTCTGGTACCGAGTTCTTGCTCCATTCTTAAGAGTGGCTCGATAATTGAATTAACGGCATCTATCCCTTCCCGGGCTGACATGGTACCGATACGGTAAAACACTTCAATACATTCATGTATTACATCTCTCATTTTATTGTTAACGGCTCTCTTACCTATCTGCTCCGTCACCATCGCCCAGTTTTTAATCATGCTGACATTTTTCCGGGTAATCATTGCCTCAGCCATAACCGACATGCGGCTAATCAAAAACTTTATTTGCCCTTTTTTCTCCAGCTTAAAAAGTTGGATGGTAAGTTCGCTGATAGTATCGAATATTCTGCCAGCAATAGGTTCCTCAATATTTGTTTGCGCGATGTTCATTAACGAGTCGATCATCTGCTCGGTAACAGCATCCAGATCCCGCTTCACAGCACTCATACCGATGATATCGATGTATTCAATAACCGTGCGTGATAAATCATGGTTGGTGCCTGAGGCCCCGATATCGCCGAAGAAACTGATTATCTGGACTGCAGAATCGTCGTCTTCTTCGATAATAGCTTCCCTGCCTAATCTCAAATACTGGTTCAGAAAAAACCTTGTGGTCCACTCCTCATTCGTTCCTTCTACACTCTCCTCATAACGCATATGCATCTCGTTGAGAGCTGTCCTGACGGTTTCCCTGTCGCCCCTCTGCATTGATTTTTCAATAATTTCTACCGCCGGCAAAAGGCGGTCCACTTTACTATCTATTCTCCCCTTACCTGAAATAAGCATCGATTGGATTGAGGAGAAATATTCTTTATTAATCGACCTTAGAATCCTACCGATTGTCATGTCAGGCTTGAAGTACATCACAGCGATGATGAAGTGAGGAATCAGCATTATGAGACAAAGACTTTGCAACAATAAAGATATATCAGTAAACACCGGGTCGATAGGGGTTTTTATGATAGCGATAATATACAGGTCGTAAAGAACAGTACTAATGTAGGTTCCTATCATTGCCCACAGCATGACACTTTTGATATAAGTATTCATAACCCGGTGCGTGTATTCTTGAGAGGCATACTGGACTCCCATAAGGGTTAAAGAGATAACAATAGCCAGGACAGATAACAGTCCTCCAACCCCGGCACCGACAAATATCCATTGTAAAGCCCCCCCATCCTCTGTCAGCTGAATCTGAGGGAATAATCCGGCAACCCGCAGACAGACTAGAACAGCGGTGATGCCTATCATGACAAGTGGTATTAACTTTTCTAACCGTTCAATCTTCATGCTGTAATTAACCTGACGATAGTGGCTCTATTATAAAATATTCGGATAAATTAAGCTATACAATAGCTATCAGATTTGACGCTGCCTGGTATTTTCGCTATGCTCTATCTATGGCTTCGTAGGAGGACTTAAATGAAATGGAAGACCCGTATCACCGAGATGTTTGGCTGCAAATACCCTATTCTGGAAGGAGCTTATGCCGGATTTGGCAACTGGGAGTTTGCCGCAAGCTGTGCCGAAGCCGGTGTTCATGGTCTTATCACCGCCTCTACATCACGAACGCCGGAGCAACTGCGTGAGGACATCAGGAGTTGCCGGAAGGCGACCAGCGGGTCGTTCGGGGTGAACCTGAGTCTTGGTATTTGCCCCCGCATCGATGAAATGCTTGAAGTGTGTATCGAGGAGAAGGTGCCGGTGGAGACGGCCATCTATAAACCGGATTCTCTGGCGCCCCGTATCAAGGAGTCTGGCATTCCGTGGATACACAAGACAGCCCGGGTGGTGGACTCACTGCATGCTGTAGAGCTCGGAGCAAACGCCGTCATCGTGGTCGGGCTGGAGGGTGTTGGTTTCAAGAATCCGAACCAGCTCCCGACTTTTATAAACGTTTCCTGGGGTGCACCGCAGTTCAAGGTGCCCTTCGTCGCAGCCGGCGGTATCGGTGATGCCCGCGGCTTGCTGGGGGCACTGGCAATGGGAGCTGATGGCATTATGATGGGTACTGCCTTTATGGCTACCGAGGAATGCCCGACTAATGAAACTTCCAAGCAGGGTATGATTGGTTCCAGACCGGACAATCCCAGACTGCGTTGGAGAGTACTTTCTCATGCCAATCCTGAGGACTATGCAGAGGTGATGCGGAAACGGCGTGATTTACCCCTTAAAGAGTGGTTACCGATGCTGGAGCGGATTCAGCCGAAAGCTAAGGACTGGAAAGGCGACCTGAATGTGCCGGAGGCAAGCCATGTGGGCTCACTGGCGGTGGGAGTGATAAAGAGCGTCCCAACCGTTAAGGAGTTCATCGACAACATGATAAAAGAAGCCGAGGAACTTACTGAGAAATGGGAGTGGATTAAGGGGAGATAATTCATCCCAGTCGTGTTTCAGGGATAGACCGGCTCCCTCTAGTCTCCACCACTCCCCGATAAGTTCATTTTTTGCATCGAGTCAGTGGTATTTTTCACCATTCTTACAGTTTAGCTGCAAAAAACAAGGCGAGGAGTTCAACTTTCTTACAAAGTCTCGTCTTCCTGTTCGGACAGTTTCTGTTTGATAAACCAGTGCCTGAAAGAATCTAATCATTTCCGTCACCATAGCACCAAAGATTGCCTACCACCGGCACCCGAAGCCAGAAACTAGACCTCTATTTCCACTTATTTTGTTTAAGAAAGGTTGTATCCCTCCCGAAAAACAATGATAGCGTCCAATCAATTACGATCCTTATCCGGTTGGGGATTCCGGTAATCAGAAATAAGTGGGTCATCATAAGAATAAACCGTGGCAATAAACCATATAGACGTATGAAACGGTATTGGAGAACAGCTTTATAGTTCCCCAGATATACCATATCAGGAGGCTTGGAATAACGATAGGTTATTCTGTTTAAGCCCCGTATGTCAGCCAGAAGGTTGTTAGTGACTATTTTAGCTTGGCGCACAGTCGTATGTGCCTGAGGCGGTATCGGCCGGCCTGATATCGGGTTTTTGAAGTGAGCACAATCGCCAACGGCATAGACTCCGGGAGCTTCAGGAACCTCCAGATATTCATTCACCAGTACCCGGCCCATACTATCCTTGGCTATATTAAGTTCAGCAATCTGCGGATTCACGGCGACACCCGGAACCCAGATAACAGTACCTGCAAGTATATTTTCGCTATTATTAATTTCGATGCCATTCTCCCCGACACGCGTCACTCGTGACCGTAACCTGACCTCGATTCCCATGTCCTTGAGGTATTTCATTACATAGGCGCCAATCTTAGTATGCATCTCGGTGATAATCTTCGGCGAGGTCTCAACCAGAATAATTCTGATGTTGCTGCGGTCTATCATTTTGTAATATCTGGGCAGATTATTACAAACCAGGTCACGTAGTCCGGTCACCACCTGTATGCCAGTATGTTCGCCTCCTGAGACTACAAAGGTAAGTAGCTGCCGTCGCCGCTCGGGGTTATTTTCAGCGCTGGCTTGTTCAAAGACCCTGATAATATGATTTCTAATCAACATACCGTCATTCAGGGTTTTTAGTGTATATACGTTTTCTCTGTTCGGACCTATCGCCGTCATATCGGTAGTGTTGCCAAGCGCCAATACAAGGTAATCGAAGTCCAGTGTTCCCGCAGTGGTGACTACCCGTCGGGCGGCAAGGTCGATTTTTTCGACATTGGACTGAACGAAGTTGAAACGGTCTTTCCAGTTCAAACTTCTGACAGGAAAAGCGATATGCCGCGTTTCGATTCTGCCCAATGCCACTTCGTGCAGTAACGGAGTGAAAAGAAAGTAGTTCTCATCACTTACCATGGTGATTTCCACATTCTCATTGCGATTCAAAGATGGAACCAGAGACCGCAGGGTATAAGTGCCACCGAAACCGCTGCCCAGTATTAAGACCTTTCTGCCTCCGACATGCAATTTTCTGGGGGTGGTTTCTCTCTTACGAAATAAGTCACGAAGACGCTCCAGAAGCCATTCTCTAATAAGCCTGACGATGGAAGCCGGACGAAGTAATCCCCTCATCACATCTCTATACCCGTAGCTTCCGGTAAGCATACCCCATGCAGCCTTAGTGAAAGGCTGAGGACCACTCGTATTGTTTTGCTCTATGGCAGTCAACCGGTATTGTGCCAGAAGAAATATCCGTGAATTTTTTGCCTCGTGGTTTATCGAGAACAACATTTGCCCCCACAGGTTGTCCCTGTCCACACTGCGGAATGTGGGCTGGTAGTGGCGCGCAAAATCCTGGCGGGATACCCCGTGATAGACTGCCGTATGGGCAGCCTGTCGGGCAGCCAATAGTGATGAGGTGAGACCATCCTGATACAATTTGGAGACGGCAGCATCGCCGATAGCCACGAATCTATCGGCAAAGTAATTGCGAGCTGAGCCAACTACTGCCTGCGGTCGACAACCACAGGCGTGTTCATATCGGTCAGGTAGTACATCTCGTACAATATCATAACTTAAGAAATCATCTATCTTGATGGGAGTCCTGCCGCTGCTCAATACGGTAACCGTAACAAATGGTCCTTTGGGTATCAGCCCCCCAAAGACTATCCCCAGACGCGGAATCAGAAAACCATGGGCGGTATTGCCCAATCGCGATTCAACCTGGTCGATACCTGCATATAACTCGCACACGGCCATTGTCCGTGTCTTCGGAGGCACATACTCCAGTCCCGTAATTGGCATGGGTCTTGTATTCACACCGTTAGCGAGTACAACCAGATCACTTTCCAACATCCTGCCGTCCACCTCTATTCCGGGATGGGTACCAAGCTCGATTCGAGATACCGTCTGGTTCACTACCGTTATTCCGCGGCTCTGTGCCTGCCCTGAAAGCCAGCCATCGAAGCCAACAGTTGTATTACCATAAGATAGACGTGGCCCGCCACCACGGTAGATACCGATAATTTCCTTTTCTTTCTCGGGATTGGTGATAGAGATTGAGGTATAAGGACTGTGAATGGTGTAGGTTGTTATCCTATTCTGTTTTACTTCCTCGGGTATAGTCAGTCCGAGCTCTTCCAGATTACTGAGTAGAGATACAGAGAGTATGCCGGCGCAACCCTTGCACCCTTTGGGACCGCCTTCAGCTAAATTACGTTGCTGATAAACAGTGATCTCGGAGCGGACATTTTTCTGCTCTCCGTAACGCTGGAGATAGAAGGCAAAAAAAATGCCAGCAGGTCCACCGCCGACGATGGCAACTCGTGAGCCGGTTTCTATTTTCATCCCACACCCATTTTTTTGAGTCGCTGCATAACGGGTTTAGACTGGCTGATAATTTCTTCTATTATATCCTTAACACTCGGTATTTCATGTATTAACCCGACAGCCTGGCTGATGGGAATCATGGCATCGCTGGTGTCCCCGGTAGTATAGGATCGAGCCGCCCTGTCCCCTCTTACCATCGGCAATATCTCCTCGAGTGTGGCGCCTTTAGTTTCCATTTCCAACAATTTTTCTACGTACTCACTCCTGGCACATCTTCTGGGAGTATTTATGGCACGATTGACGACAATGGTATCGTTTTCATGGAGTTGTAACATCTGTTCTTTAATATTCTGATGTATATTACATTCCTTGCTTGCCATAAACCGTGTGCCCATCAACACTCCCTCAGCACCCAGAGCTAAAGCAGCGACAAAACCACGCGCATCCGCAATCCCTCCTGCCGCTATTACGGGAACCTTTATCTCATCGGCTGCGACAGGAATACGGACCATTGATGTTACATCTTCCAGTCCGATTACTCCGGTAGCCTCATAGCCAATGATGGTTACCGCATCTACACCTACTCGCTCTGCTGTCTTGATGTCTCTTGTCCTCGTGGCTCTGTGCATTATTTTCACCCCGGCATCTTTCAGCATCTTCATATATGGCTCCGGACTTCGTCCCGAGGTCTCGATGATGTTTACCCCTTCCTCGATAGCGGCAGCGAAATAGGCTTCATAATTTATCGGACGAATGGTCGGTAACAAGGTGACATTTACCGCAAAAGGTTTATCGGTCAGGCTCTTTGTCTTCCGTATTTCTTCCCGGAGCTCTTTTGGACCGGGAAGACTGACCGAAACGAGAATGCCAAGTCCACCGGCATTGGAGATCGCCGCAACAAACTCCGCTTTCGAGAGATATGCCATCGGCCCGGCAAGTATGGGATACTTTATGCCAAACAACTCGGTAACTCTGGTCTTAAACACGATTCCCGACCTCCTTTTAAAATCCTTTATGGTATATTATCCGTAAACCATCCGGCAATTAGTAGCTTAGTGGATACCATATGAAAGTAATTCAACATTTATGCCGCCGGTGCCGCTTTCTACTGTTTTGATATTCATCTTGGTTTTATCCGATGACCACGAAGTACTTAGTACACTGCCCTGTTCATCATATCTAACTATCTTAAAGCATCTGAAGGTACCCGCCGGCACGGTAATATCCTCTATTTTCTCCACCTTATCGATGGTAGTGCGTTTGTTAGTTTGGGTTTGTGTCTGTCCCGCCGCGTTAGTGATGGTATTTTCCGTAGTTATCATCCTGTATTCCGCACCGACTGCTGTGGGGTACAGAGTTGAACCGGAAATTTCATGAGAAAATGCGGTTACCGCAACAAACGACATGTCATTAATCTTACCAGACATCTGCGTTTTAACCTCTTGCATCGTCGCCTTCTCATATTTTGCAATGGCAGAGCTCACAATTCCCTGAAATGCAGGCTCAAATGTAACCTGCATCGCATAACAGTTTTTACCGTTGGTAACATCCTCACCCGTCACCTCCATGGTGACATTGTACTCGAAGTCATCAACCGTCCACTTTACTACCCATTTATCCCCGATCGATAACACGGGTAATATCCCTTCCTTAACTACCAGCGTCCTGGTTAAACCATTGATTTCAACATCGCAACTGGGACCGACATCCCTTTTGAAGGTGAAGGTTACTGTCTCTATAGCACCGCCGATAAGAGAAATATTTTTACTTTGCAGCTCTGCTCCATTGATTTTCAAAACGGCAGTGCAAATGCCTTCCAGTTGTCCGATATTCTTCACTTTCGCCGTAGCAGTGACCTCCTGCCAGACTTCTGCTTCAGCCGGACTCAGAACAAGGTCGCTAAAAGTAAATTCAGCGGGCTTTTTAGCGCAACTGAGAGAAGCAATGGATGAACATAACAAAACAACTGTCAGAACTGTGGCAAAGCATTTTTTCATCAAGGGGGAGACCTCCTTTTTTGAATACGGATGAGTTGTATTGTACTGAGTTCAACAAGTTTATGCAATAAGTCTATTACAGGCAATGGCGTTAGGTTATAGCGTCTGATTTGTGCCGGTTAGCGGTCTGGTGATGATAAGCTTTTCGGGATAGCCTTTGCGGTTCAACCAGTCCAGTGCTTTTCTGGTATCACTGGCAACACGTGATTTATCATTATGCTTAATACGGTACTGGAAAAGCCAGTAGGTGAATTCCTTCAACTCACTAAGGCTGATAGACCGGAGAAGACGGTAATGTTTCACCCTGCGGAATTGCTCCAGTAAGACAGGCTGAGTTTCCCCATAAATACGTAGAAAAGCCTCGGCAGTGGTATCTTCTTCCTTTGTTAAACCGGCGAGGCGGCGCTCCTTACGTACTTCTTCTTTCACCGATAGCAATAATGCCTCTTCCACGGTAATGCCATAAAAATAATTCAAATACTGCCGGTATTTCGCAGAACCAAGCAATTCCTGAAACTGCTCTTTTGTTATGTCAAGCGGGGGCTTTCCCCTGAGCAAAAAATCGGACTTCTCTTTCTCCGGAAGCAAACTATCGACTGCCTCGCAGAGACGTTCTGCCAGCAACTGCCAGTCCAGTGCAGAACCATCGATAAGATACTGATAATGGCGCCCTTGATATGTCTCCTCAGCGGAGCTCCATTGCCCGACAGCTTCAAGCAAACCCAAATACCAGTGCCTGCCGGAGGCAATTGCCCCGCGGAAACGCCGGATTACCTCATCATCTAGTGAGGTCAACTGTGATGACGTTTTTTCACTTTCGGGTTTGCTCACTTGCAGTCTCCCCGATTTCTGCCTTCAATTTTTCGTAGAACTGAAGTTTGCCGGTAGCAAGCAGTTCGGTAATTTTCTTGGCGATAGCTTCACCCACACCGGGAATTTCCCTCAATTTACCTTCACTGACAAGCTGGGATAATTCCACCTGTAACTTCTCAATTTCATCCGCCACTTTCCGGTACGCCCGAACTTTGAACCAGTTTTCCTTCTTCTTCCCCATCATGTCGGCTATATCCCGGAAGACAGCGGCTATTTCACGATTGTTCATGATTGCTTTCCACAGCAGTGTTTGTATTTTTTACCGCTGCCGCAGGGACAGGGGTCGTTCCTGCCTATTTTCTTACCGGCGACTTTCTCAGCCGGTTGCGCACGGTCACTACCGCGGCTGGCAACGGCAACCTTCGCCATCGGGGAAGCAGTCTGTTTGGGGGGAGGTCCTTTGGTAATATTAAGGTTGAAAATATTATGCACCAGGTCATGACGGATACCTGCCATCATATTATCAAACAGTTCGTGTCCCTGATTCTTATAGACCGCCAGCGGGTCACGCTGGGCAATGGCATGCAGACCCACACCCTGCCTCATATTGTCCATATTTGTCAGATGCTCTACCCAGTAATTGTCGATGACGCGTAACATCAATAAGCGCTCCAGCATCCGCATGCTATCGGCGCCAAGCTCACTTTCTCTCTTCTGATAGAGAGCCTCAGCCTGTCGCATCAACTGTTCGTCAATCTCATTGGGTTTCATCCCTGCCACAGATTCGGCATTGAACCCTGCCGGTAGAGGCATAATGGTTTTAACCTCAGATACCAGTTGCGTCAAATTGCCATCGCTGTTTTCGCCGGTATGAGCTGCAATAATATCTGCCATCTCCTCTTTAATCATCGAAAAGATGTTTGCCCTGAGGTCGGCGCCGCTCAGGATTTTACGCCGCTCGCCGTAAATAATCTTGCGCTGATTATTCACCACATCATCGTAATCCACCAGATGTTTACGGACATCGAAATGGTAGCCCTCCACTCGAACCTGAGCACTTTCGATTGCTTTATTAACGATGGAGTTTTCAATCGGAACATCCTCACCGATATGCATCATTTCCATAACAGTCCGGACACGGTCACCGCCAAAGCGCCGCATAATATCATCTTCCAGTGAAACATAGAACCGGGTGCTTCCGGGGTCGCCCTGACGCCCTGCCCTACCTCTCAACTGGTTATCGATACGCCGCGCCTCATGGCGCTCCGTGCCGATAATATGCAAGCCGCCCTTATCAATCACCTCATCATGCTCTTTCTGCCATTCATCCGGATTTCTGCCTTCAGGATTGCCTCCCAGGATAATATCTACACCTCTGCCTGCCATATTGGTTGCCACGGTTATCGCTCCCAGCCTGCCTGCCTGAGCGACGATGGCGGCTTCTTTTTCGTGATATTTGGCATTGAGCACCTGGGGTGAAATCCCTTTCCGCTTCATCATATCGCTCAACACTTCGGATTTTTCAACCGAGACCGTACCAATCAGAATCGGCCTGCCCTGCTTATGAAGCTCCTCCACCTCTGTCACCACCTGGCGGAACTTGGCTTCTTCGTTCTTATATATCTTATCGGTGGCATCCTGCCGTTTCGCCGGCTTGTTGGTGGGGATGACCACTACCTCGAGCTTATAAATTTTGTGGAATTCTTCCGCCTCCGTAACTGCCGTACCTGTCATACCTGCCAGTTTCTGATACATACGGAAATAGTTCTGGAAAGTAACGGTGGCATAAGTACGGCTCTCTTCCTCGATACGCACACGCTCACCGTTCGCCAACTCTTTGGCTTCAATCGCCTGATGCAAACCATCGGAATATCTGCGGCCATGCATCATCCGCCCGGTAAACTCATCGACAATGACAACCTTACCGTTATTAATTACATATTCCTTATTCTTTTTATACAACACATTGGCAATAATCGCCTGACGGATATAGTGCTCCCACTTCAATTGAAATTCATTCAGGCTTTCGATGGCAAGCTTGTTTTGTGCTTTGCCGACTCCGTCCCCGGTTAGTCTGACCGAGTGATTTTTCTCATCGACCAGATAATCAAGTCCCGATTCGATATCGATATTTTTCTGTTTCGCCTCGGTTTCTTCTTTATCCGTAACAATTTTCCCGTTAAGCTGACGGGCAACTTTATCTACAAGACTATACTTCCTCAGAGCGCCTTCTTCTGCAGGCCCACTGATGATGAGCGGGGTACGCGCTTCATCGATTAGGATATTATCCACTTCATCCACAATGGCATAGTTCAATTCGCGCTGAGTACACTGCTTGAGGTCAACCACCATATTATCCCGCAAATAATCAAAACCAAACTCATTGTTGGTGCCGTAAGTTATATCCGCCTGATAGGCTTCTTTGCGTGTAACCGGTCTGAAGTGACACCATGGGTCGTTTTCCTTGCCGCTATCGAAACCGGGGTCATAAATAAAAGATACCCCACCCTGCGCCCCCGCAGTCTGCTGCCCCTGTATGCTTGATACACTCACACCCAGCGCATGGTAAATAGGCGCCATCCAGTAGGGGTCACGTTTGGAAAGATAATCATTGACGGTCACCAGGTGCGCACCCTTGCCGGTCAAAGAATTCAGATAAAGCGGCAAGGTAGCCACGAGGGTTTTACCTTCCCCTGTCTTCATCTCGGCAATTCTACCCTGATGGAGGACTATACCACCCATCAACTGCACATCATAAGGGCGCTGTTTGATAGTACGTCTTGCCGCTTCCCGCACCGCCGCAAAAGCTTCATGGAGAAGTTCATCCAGAGCATCGTTCTGTGCCTTCCAGAGCTCCTTTTCAAGCTGTTCGAGCTTCTCCTGTAACTGTTTAGTATTTTCCTCCCAGTTTTCCCTCGCATAATCATCCTGAGCTTCTGCTAATCCTTTTTTTGCATCCTGCAACTCCTGATGGGTCGCATCCACTCTCTGTTGAATGTCAGTCACAGCCTTAGCTACTCTATCTTTAAACTCCTGAGTCTTAGCTTTCAGTTCATCGTCGGAAAGCTTTTCATATTCAGGCTCAAACGAATTGATTTGCGCAATAGTGGGTTGCATTTTCTTGAGCACTTTTTCATTTGAATCAATCAGATTACCGAGCCACTTAAACATCTTTTTCCTCTTTAATTAAAGGTTGTCCGATAAATGGACATTGTCATTCTGAGTCCGCCACAGGCGGGCGAAGAATCTAGTCCCCTATTCCTTAACTACTAGATACTTCGCTTTGTTTCCCTTGAGTTAAACACCAAAGGCTCAGTATGACATTTTGGTCGTTCTACCTTCAAAAACTAATGTTATTCTCCCGTTGTCGTTCCTGCGAAAGCAGGAATCCATATAATTTCCTTGTATAGATTCTGGCTTTAGCTAGAATGGTAAATAAAACTCATAACTAAATTCTGCATCAAGTCCTACCCTGAGCCACTTACATTGAGTTTGCCGAAGATACGGAATGACAATTACATTTCCGGTTCGAACATCGCGCCGATAGACAGGCCGGTATGAATACGGTGAATCGCCTCACCCAGCAATGGTGCCATCGGCAAAACCACGATTTTATCCAGCTTCTTTTCCGGAGGAACAGGGATAGTGTCCGTCACAACCACCTGTTTCACCGGGGACTGAGCGATGCGTTCAATTGCTTTACCGGAAAAAACCGCATGTGTAGCACAGGCATATACTTCCTTTGCGCCGCGCTCTATTATGGTATTTATCGTATTGGTAAGGGAACCGGCGGTATCGATTTCATCATCAAAAGCGACGGCAATTTTACCTTTCACTTCGCCGATGATATTCAGAACTTCCGTTTTACCATCATTACCGAGACGCCTCTTCTCCATAATTGCTAACGGGGCATTAAGCCTGGCAGCAAAATCACGCGCCCGCTTGGAAATCCCGATATCTGTAGCCACGACAACCATATCCCCCATCTTCTTTTGCTTGAAGTAGTCGCTGAGTACAAACAACGCTGTCAGCTCATCCACCGGTATATTAAAAAAGCCCATTATCTGGGCGGCGTGCAGGTCAACCGTCAGCACACGGTTTGCCCCCGCCACGGTCAATAGGTCGGCGATCAACCGGGCGGTGATAGGCACACGTGGTTGGTCTTTTTTATCCGTACGTCCATAAGCGTAATAAGGGATGACCGCCGTGATTCTCTTAGCGGAAGCTCGCTTCAGAGCATCCAGCATGATGAGTAATTCGACCAGACTTTTGTTAACCGGATGTGATATTGGCTGGACAACGAAAACATCCCGCTCGCGGACATTTTCCATAATACGGACAAAGATATTTTCGTTACTAAAATCAAACACCTCCGCACGCCCCAGAGGAATATCGAGATAATCAGTAATTTCTTTCGCCAGAGCAGGGTAAGCATTACCGGTAAATACCTTAAGGTCGTCCATTTACACTCCTTTTGAAAGCGGTAATCGTAGCAAATACATTATACCACCACTACAAAACAAATGGCTGGTTGAAGAACCAGCCATTTCATATTTCCATAACGCAAAAGAGCCTTAATCATCTATTCCGGGAATGGGGAAACAGTGACACCACTGTTGTACTTCGTCCCCGGCTTGATTTTCCACAGCTTTGTCACCGATGTGGGTGAGCACCTTGAAAATCAAATTCGCGCAGAGTTTCATCTCTGCGATAGTGAAGCCACGGGTTGTCATTGCCGGTGAGCCCAGACGGATACCGCTGGTTACCCAGTTCGAGCGGGTGTCAAAGGGAATAGAATTCCTGTTGACCACAATACCCACCCGCTCCAGTGCTTCCTGTGCCTGTTTCCCGCTAACATTGATAGGCGTCAGGTCAACCAATACCATATGATTATCCGTTCCTCCTGAAACAATGCGCAAACCGAGTTGTTTTAGCTCCGCTGCCAGCACCTGAGCATTATCCAATGTATTGCGTTGGTAATCCATGAAAGACGGTTGTAACGCCTCCTGGAAAGCGACGGCTCTGGCAGCAATCGCATGCATCAATGGACCGCCCTGCATCCTCGGGAAAACGGCTGAATCTACGCTCTTTGCTAAATCCGCACGACAGAGTATAAAAGCACCTCTGGGACCTCTCAGAGTCTTGTGCGTGGTTGAGGTGATAATTTCAGCATAAGGCACCGGTGTCGGATGCAGACCTACCGCAATCAAACCGGCAATATGTGCAATATCGACCATCACTTTTGCCCCGACCATATCCGCAATCTGCCGGAAGCGTTCAAAATCGATGATGCGGGGATAAGCACTGGCGCCGACGACAATCAATTTAGGTTTATGTTCCAGAGCCAAACGCTCCACTTCCTGATAATCAATTCGCTCCGTCTCTTTGCTCACGCCATAAGGAATGAAATTATACATTCTTCCGGAGAAACTGGCTTGATCACCATGGGTTAAGTGTCCGCCGTGTGCCAGTTTCATACCCATTATCGTATCGCCGGGCTGTACCGTAGCAAAATAAGCCGCCATATTTGCCTGTGCGCCAGCGTGAGGCTGAACGTTGGCATGGTCGGCGTGAAAGAGCTGTTTTACACGCTCGATTGCCAATGTCTCAATAGTATCGACATTCTCACAGCCACCGTAATGGCGTTTATGAGGATAACCCTCGGCATATTTATCAGTTAGATATGAACCAAGAGCTTCCAGTACTGCTTTGCTGGCATAATTCTCCGAAGCAATCAGGTTGACAGTTGTTTGCTGTCGTTTTTTCTCTAGTTCAATAGCATTGTAAACTTCAGGGTCAACTTGGTGTAAAGAACTCATTTTTCTCCCCCTATCTAATGAAGTTTACAAATTAAGTGATGCGCTGTCAATTATCCGCTTAATTCTGCTTAAATATCATTATCATAATTGACTTGAATTCAAAGCCGTGCTATCATAATCACAAGTCGATTACTAAATTTATAATACAGGTTGTTAAAATTAAATGTCAGCGCTGACTGACCTATATGAAGAAGTTGCCCTCTGCCGTCAGTGTGAGATAGCGAAAACGCGTACCAGAGTTGTGCCCGGGGAAGGCGCTGAGAACGCTGACATTATGTTTATCGGCGAAGCGCCGGGCTGGCATGAAGACCAGCAGGGACGTCCCTTTATCGGTCCGGCTGGACAATTTCTGGACAGTTTACTCGCTTCAATTAATCTCAAACGACAACAGGTCTATATCGCGAATGTCATTAAATGCCGCCCGCCGGGGAACCGCGACCCGTTGCCCATTGAAATCGCAAATTGTCAAAAGTGGCTTGACCGTCAGATTGAATTAATATCACCCAAAATCATCGTTACCTTGGGGCGTTACTCGATGGCAAGGTTCTTCCCCGGCAAGACCATCAGCAAAATTCATGGAACCGCCCAACAACAGAATGGCATTATTTACTTCGCGATGTATCATCCGGCGGCAGCACTGCATCAGGGAAACCTGCGCCAGACAATTGAGCAGGATATGCTGAAACTGCCACCGTTACTGGTTAAGGCAAAGACCGCAACTATAACACAGACAGCACCCGAACCAGCACCCAAACCGGAACAGTTGAGTATGTTTTAAGAGGTAATTGTCATTCCTGCGGAGGCAGGAACCAGAAAGCTAAAACGGGAAAAACAGAATAATGTTCTATCGGCAAATCTTTTCATTACAGATGTGGATAACTTACACGAACGGTTTTAGATTGCTTCATCACGATTGCATCGATGGCTCGCAACGACAATATAGGATAACAAAGAGTCAGGGCGACATTTTAAGGTAATATAATGCCGGATAAAGATTTAATTTCTCTCGACCAAGCTCAAATGTCGGCAGAACGGTTTCTGGAAGGACAGTTCAAAGGTCTGAAAAAACTTGCCATCGATAAGGTGAAACTCGCCTCCATTGAAAGTATCCTTATCTATGACGTAGCAGGAATGGCAACGATTGGCGGTGGTTTAATCAGTAAAGGCACCGAGCTTCCCTTCAAAGTACAAATCTCGGCAATCGATGGCACAATTGTCGGCTATGATTGGCAGAGAAGTACAAATAAAATCACACAGGATTCTAAATAATGGCAAAAACAAGACTGAAAATTATACCCCTCGGCGGTTTGAGCGAAATCGGCAAGAATATGATGGTGATGGAATACGAAGATGACATCATTATCATCGACGCTGGTTTGATGTTCCCCGAAGAAGAGATGATGGGCGTGGACCTCGTTATCCCTGACATATCTTATTTGCTGGACAAAAAAGAAAAAATCAGGGGCATTATCGTTACTCACGGACATGAAGACCACATCGGGGCAATGACCTATCTTTTGCCACAACTCAATGTCCCGGTCTATTCCACAAAACTAACCAACGGCTTGATTTCAGTCAAACTGAAAGAGCATAAAGGGCTGACAAACGCCGACCTCAGAATAGTCCCTCCCGGCGAAAAAATAACGCTGGGTAAATTCAGGGTGGAATTTTTCCCTGTCTGCCACAGCATACCGGATGCAGTAGGTTTTATCATCAGTACACCGGTCGGCACGCTTGTCCACACCGGCGATTTTAAGCTCGATTATACGCCTGTCAGCGGCAAGCCGACCGACCTTTCAAGATTAGCACAGGTGGGCAGTCAGGGAGTCCTGCTCCTGCTATCGGACTCTACCTATGCGGAGTTACCCGGTTATACGCCATCGGAAAGAGTCGTGGGAGAATCACTGGACCGCATCATGGCAGAAGCGCCGGGCAGGGTTCTCATTGCCACTTTCTCTTCATTGATTTCCAGAATACAGCAGGTAATCGATGCCGCCGACAGGTACAATCGGCGCGTCTGTGTCGTAGGACGCAACATGACCGAAATTGTGCGCATGGCGCTGGACCTTGGTTATCTTAAAGCTCCAGGTAATATACTGGCGCGCATTGATGAACTGAAAGGATTGCCTCACAACCGAATCGTTTTTATCACCACCGGCACGCAGGGAGAACCAACCTCCGCCCTGGTACGTATTGCAAACCGCGACCACAAACAGTTGCACATTATCCCCGGTGATACCGTGATAATATCAGCCACACCCATCCCGGGTAATGAAGCGGTGGTGGCGCGCACCATTGACAATCTTTTCAAACAAGGTGCTCAAGTGCTATATAATAACATCGCTCAGGTGCATGTCCATGGCCACGCCAGTCAGGAAGAGCTCAAGTTGCTCATGAACATCGTGAAGCCGAAATTTTTTGTCCCCGTCCACGGCGAGTACCGCCACCTCAGCCTGCATTCTAAACTCGCACAGTCGGTTGGCATCCCGAAAGAAAATATCTTCGTGATGGAAGACGGGGACGTGCTGGAACTCGACCAGAATAGCGCCAAGATTACCGGTCGCATCAATGCCAGCAATGTATATGTTGACGGACTCAGCGTGGGTGATATCGGCACCGTAGTTCTCCGTGACCGTCAGATGCTCTCACGAGATGGCATCGTGGTAGTCATTATTGCCGTGAACCGGCAAACCGGTAAATTGGTAGGACGACCGGATATCGTTTCGCGCGGTTTCGTCGACCCGCAGGGATATAATGAAATGCTGGAAAAAAGCCGTGACATGGTGGTGCAGGTACTGGACCACAGCGGTGCCAGACCGGCAGAATGGAGCTTTGTGAACGCTAAAGTGAGAGACACACTATATAGGTTCTTTTATGAACAGACCAAGCGCCGTCCGATGATTCTACCTTTTATGGTAAAGGTATAGGTAAGAAGGCAGTAAATGGCAAAAAAAGGAAGAGGTTCGGGGGGGAAAGGCAGGGGAAAATCACACTGGGACTGGTTGTTCTATGGCGCCCTGCTCCTCTTAGCAGCGCTGGCAGTTTGGGCAATTATCCAGTATGACGTATGGTCAGAGGTTACAACCTGGTTCACAGATGTTGCGAGCAATATCTGGGAAACAGTCGGCTGGGGTTTACTCCTCATTGCGCTGGCAATTGTGACATTGATTGTCTTGATACGATTGAAAAAAGTCTTATCTCTATTCAGACACGGAATGACATGGCTGGGCGCTATCGCCCTCGTTTTCGCCGCCTGGGGCATACTGGCATTTTTTGATGCAGGCGGCACCTTCGGTATGGGAATCATCGGGGATAAGAATTTCGCGGGCGCAATGATAATATTCGCTTTTCTCCTGATGAGTGTGCTCCTTATCAAACCGCTATGGGTTGTTTATTTCGTGAAATTGGTGGTAAGAAGCATCATTAACGCCCGCATTAGAGCGCGGCAGAGAGCGGCGATGAAACCCATTGTCTATAAGAAAGTCCCTATACCACCCGGGGATACCAATCTTGTCAAACCACTTGAAGCCGAAACATCCTCGCCCAAAGAAAGCAAGACCGCTGCAAAAGAAAAGGAGACTCCCTCCGCTCCGGCACAAAAAGGCTTGCGACAGATAGCGCAGGATGTCTGGAAGAAATATGGACAGTCTTCCGCTGCCAAAGAAGTCGATGGCTGGAAATTACCACCCATCGATATTCTGGATGACATCACGGAAAAAGAAGCCGGACAAGCCGATAACGTGCAGAGGGCGCGAAAGATTGAAGAAGCCCTTAAGAGCTATGGCGTGGAAGCTAAAGTCGTGCAAATCAATGCAGGTCCTACCGTAACCCAGTTCGGTGTTGAGCCGGGCTGGGACATTAGAACGAGAGAGGTTAAAGAACGTGACAAGGAAGGCTCTATCCAGACCAGACTGGAAGAAATCTCCCGCACCAGAGTTAAAGTGGACAGAATCACGTCGCTGGGTAATGACCTGGCGCTCGCGCTGGCGGCATCCAGCATCCGAATCGAAGCGCCTGTGCCTGGCAAAGCAATTATCGGCATCGAAGTGCCGAATACTATCTCCAGCGCCGTCAGTTTACGCGGGGTAATCGAGACAACCGTTTTCCAGAAGCTTGCCACCAAATCCAAACTATCAGTTGCGCTGGGGAAAGGAGCCGGCGGAGAAGCCGGCGCCGCCGACCTGGCGAAAATGCCCCACCTGCTCATCGCCGGCGCTACCGGTAGCGGTAAAACCGTCTGTCTCAATGCCATCATTGCCTGCCTGTTAATGCAGAACACGCCTGACGAGCTCCGCTTTATCATGATTGACCCCAAAAGGGTAGAACTAACGCCTTATAACAGTATCCCGCAACTGGCAGTGCCGGTCATCGTCAATGCCGAGAAAGCAATTGAAGCCCTGCGCTGGTTGAACCAGGAAATGGATAACCGCTACCAGCAACTTGCCCGAGCCGGTGTACGGAATATCGAAGGCTATAACAAAAATCGAACTGGTAAGGATAAAATGCCGTACCTGATTCTCGTGATTGACGAACTGGCTGACCTGATGATGGCTGGCTTCGATGAGGTAGAGCATATCCTGTGTCGTCTCGCCCAACTGGCACGCGCCATCGGCATTCACCTCATTGTGGCCACTCAGCGTCCGTCCGTGGATGTGGTTACGGGTCTCATTAAAGCCAACTTCCCCACCCGCCTCAGTTTTGCGGTTACTTCTCAGGTTGACTCACGCACCATCCTGGACTCGGTCGGTGCGGAAAAATTACTCGGTAAGGGCGATATGCTCTATATGCCTACCGATGCCGCCAAACCGAAACGTCTGCAAGGGTGTTTTGTCGCCGATGCTGAAATAGAAAGACTGGTCTATTTCTGGAGCAGCCAGCAGGTGGAAGAAGTAGCACCCCTCAAAATTGAGGCTTTACCAGCCAGTTCTATCTCCGTCACTCATGAACCGCCCCGAGATGCATTGCTGATAGAGGCAAGGAAAATAGCTGAAGAACACGGTGGACAGATTTCTACGTCTTTCTTGCAGAGACGATTGCAAATTGGCTACCCCAGAGCAGCGCGTCTCAAGGAATTGCTGGACGAAGAACTGGCTAAAGAAGGAAAGCAAAACCCACCGCCACCATTATCACATGAAGAACCACCAGCACAACAATAGGTTTCTTTAATCCCACACACCCATCGGGATGTTCTTTAAACCACGATGGATTATTGAGAATATTCCTTATTACTACTTCACTTGTTTCCATAACAAGAATACTTATCATTCCTCTGCTTTTCATTGTTTCCCATTCTCGAATTATATCTTATAAACTATTCCTTTTGTCATAATCCATTACTAAAGTACTTTGCTTAATTATTAGGGAATCTCTGAACAAGTTCCCTTTCGGTGAGATATAATTGAGATAACAATCATACGAAGG
>JAQTPO010000093.1 GCA_028712845.1 Dehalococcoidales bacterium
GCAGGTTCGTTACGCTTGCCGCGAAATCTCTGCGGGGGAAGAAAAGGACAATCCGTCTCCACCACCATCCTATCCTGAGGGATAGTTTTAATGACTTCCGGAATGAGGCTGTTCGGATAGCTGATATAGCCGCCAAAAGCAAGGTAAAAACCCATTTCCAGAAACTTCTGGGCGGCTCGAGCATTTTCGCTGAAACAATGGATAACACCGGGTATCTTTGCATGCGAATTTTTTGTCCAGTCACTCAGAATTTCTATCATCTCTTTTGCCGCCTGGCGGGTGTGGATGATAACCGGCAAGGAAAGTTCGCTTGCCAGCTCCAGTTGCCATTTCAGTGCCTGAAACTGCCTGTCTCGTGGCGCATAGTTGCGGTAAAAATCCAGTCCCATCTCTCCCAGCGCTACCACTCTGGGATGTTTTGCCAGTTCGGCAATACGGTCGATGTCAGCTTTCTGCACATTACCGGCATCGTGGGGATGAATACCCACCGCCGCGAAGACCTGCGGATATTTCCCCGCCAGCGCAATGGCTTCTTCACTCGATTTTACACTGGTGCCGACCGTAATAATCCTGTTGACGCCGGCATCAGCCGCCCTGATAACAACTTCATCACGGTCACCAGCAAAATCTTTCATCTCCAGATGAGCATGGGTGTCTATGATAGATAGTTTTAGCTCAGTCAATTTACTTTCCGTTTAGCGCTACACCAATAAGCCTTTACTAGTACTTGCTCGCGCGAGTTTGCATTACAATAATATCCGCCTCTCCCTTGACGGGAGAGGAAATATAACGCTGATTTACGCAAAAACTAAACACCAGTTATAGCCTCAGCCTTTGTATTTACGAAGAATATATTTTACATGCCCCTGAAGGGGGATTTCGTCCTTCATGTTCCACCATACAAAGTCATCAAGTTCTCTATGATTTATATGTGGCTCCCCTTCAACCAAAAGCAAGCCGACTTTATGATTGGCTCTTTCACCTTCACAATCACAGATTCTTAGCCTTGTGGCTGAGATAACTTTCATTCTCAATTCTTCGGCTACTTCTCTAATACATGCTTGTATGGTGGATTCTTTTGGCTTAAACCCTCCACCCGGCATAGAATAATCATGTCTCCCCTTGTCCCTAACAAGAAGGACTTTATCATTTCTGATTATCAATGCAGTCGCTCTATATCTCGGCATAAGAACATCACTACTAACTTAATGTCTAATAATTTTGCTGTTTTCTTACTTTCGCGCCACGCCGATAAGCTCGTGGATGTCTTTAATCTTTTCCTTCTGCAAAAAACTTTCAATTCCTTCCAGCACATCCAGCGGCGCGCGGGGGTTCATAAAGCTGGCAGTACCCACCTGAACAGCCGCAGCACCCGCCAGCATAAATTCAATGGCATCGCCGGCAGTGGTAATACCGCCACAACCGATAATGGGTATCTTCACTACTTTTGCCACTTCATAAACCATATATAAAGCGACCGGTTTGATGGCAGGACCCGAGAGTCCGCCGTAGCCATTACCCAGTAGCGGTTTACGCGTCTTGATGTCTATTGCCATCCCTTTCAGGGTATTGATAAGACAGAGAGCATCAGCCCCTGCGGCGGTAACCGCCTGAGCGATTTTAACAATTTCGCCGGTGTTGGGCGTCAGTTTCACGATTATCGGGAGCGTGGTTGCCTTCTTCACCGCCTCCGTAACTTTTGCGGCGGAAACAGGGTCGGCGCCAAATTCAGCGCCACCGGCTTTGACATTGGGACAGCTGATATTTACCTCCAGTCCGCTGACACCCGCCACATTATCCAGTTTTTCTGCCAATACTGCATAATCATCGATTGTCCTGCCGGCAATATTGACGATGACCGGCACTGTCCATTTTGCCCAGACCGGCGCTTTTTCTTCGATAAGGGCATCCACCCCGATATTCTGCAAACCGATGGAATTGAGCATCCCACCGCTTGTCTCGACGATACGCGGTTGAGGGTTCCCGTCTCTCGGCTCCAGTGTAGTGCCTTTACAAACAATTGCACCCAGCTTCTGAATATCGAAGAGGTGCTCGTCCTCCACACCATAACCGAACGTACCGGAGGCAGTCATCACGGGGTTCGCCAGTTTTAAGCCTTTTTTGTTTTTTGGAGCTAATTCCACCGAGAGCTTCATTTTACTCCCCTAATCAACCTTGATTTCCGTATCGGTAATATCGATACGAGTACAAGCATTATTATAGAAGAAACGTTCGCCCAGCGCTTGTGCCATAATCGCCGATGCCTCCTGCCCGGTGCAATGCGAGACGCCTACTTTTTGGACGCCAAGCTCCTGCATGGCGGCTATTGTTCTGTACACCTTTTCCTCGGAAGAATTAATGAGATGACAGCCCCCGATGACCAAACGTATTTCTTTTCTGCCGGTCAGGTTCTGCGCATGATAAAGGGTATTGATAACGCCCCTGTGCCCGCAACCCAGTACTACGATTAATCCCGGCACGGTATTGATAATCAGCGCCAGGTCGTCCTTCAGTTCATCGGAACGCCAGCTGGAATCTTCTTTCACGAAAAAACGGTCGGGGACAATTTCCTCAAAATCCGTGACCATCGGCACTTCACCGGTAGTCATTATGTCGGGAGTTATTTTTACCGGTCCTTTACTCAACCTGAATTTTGCACCGAGAGCTTCTAGTTCTTTCAATTGAAAAGGAATGCCGATGTCTCGCCTGTTATCTACTTGCTGTCCGGCGTATTTAGCCGCAAAGACATCCGGATGGGCGATGATTTCAACCTTTTTCCCGATTTGCGCCAGGACATTCCGCAATCCGCCCGTATGGTCGGAATGTCCATGACTCAGGACAATCTTATCTACTTTGCGGAGATCGATACTTAATGCGCCGGCGTTATGAGTGGCAGAAATGCTCTGTCCGGCATCCAGCAGGACATCGCCTGTATCCGCTTGCACCAGAATACTCAATCCCCATTCCCCTAACAAATCCAGCGCATCTACGGTATTCTCACTGAGAGTAGTAATCTTGAGCATCGTTTTACCTACTGTGTAGATTATAGGCTATGTTTGCTATCGGGGCAAATAATTCCGGGGAAATGTAAAAAATAAGAAAGCCCCTCGATGTTTGCGAGGGGCTTTCATTGTACCCACGGTGATGGAGCTTTGTAAGCGTCACGAGTGACCGGGGGTGTTAGTTAGCCGGTGATACACGGACATTACCGTATAGTTTCTGTCCGGCTTCAATTTGGCCTTTTATCTTAACCTGACCGCCAGCGCCTACGGTAACCAGATTAGATACATCTCTCTGGTAACCACACAGGAGACACTCTTCATACCAGCCATCCGTTTCACGCTGGATGAAAAGGTCGCCACTGCACCGGGGACAACTCTTCAACTTCCAGACCGCCATATTCCCATCCCTCCACATTTTCCGGGACATCCCAACGTTTATTTATTCGTTCGATGTCCTTTTCAATTTTGCAGGTGCCTTTTGCTGCCTGCTAACGACCTTTAATAATTTCTTCTTTTTTGATTAGCCAATACTAGAGGATAGACTATCAGGGTTACGACAACATTAAGAACTGTCACATAAAGTAACAACGAAGTAACAACAAAGTAAAGTTTTGGTTACAATAATTACTTTGAGCTTCTTGCCGATAGGCCGGAAATGTCCCTTGAAACCATAACTGAAGACGGCTATTCTAATTTGCCTCAAGCGGGATAAAGATAGAATCTTCACCGGAGTCCTTAGCGGGGTAGATAATCTCCATGAAGATGGTTTCTTTTGATTTCTTATCTGGCAGGTTGTTATAAAAGATTAATCTATAACTTGTTCCATAAGCCTGCGTAGCGGTAAAGGAAAAACGGTCGGACGTTTTACCAATAGTCGTCGCTCCGGCAGTGCCTGATGTGTAAATTACCGAAGCCCCGGCTTTAACCTGAAAGTCGATGCTCCCGTCTGTCGCTGGCTTTTCCACTTTATACCAGCAATCCACGTTATCGCCATCGACCAGATTCAAATCTATGGTAAATCTGGCACCCTCCTCAAGTTCAAGCCGCAGTTGATATATCTCCCGCTTGATACCTTGAGATTCAACCTGCACCACCTTAACGATTTCATACTTTCTGGCAGGCGTAGATGTGGAACCGGATTTCCCGGTGCATCCAAAAAGCATCATCGTTGCCATCAGAGAAAATATCACCAGCACTGTTCTAATATATCTATTTCGCTTCACTCTAAGCCTCACTAGCTAAACCCATCGTTCTAAACAATACAACCGAACGGCCAATTAGTCAATATCTTGTTGTGCGTATCACTGTTATTTACATTTTGGGAAGTTGTCTTTCCTCATATTTATTGCCTAACCCCTAAATATGCATAGCACATACGACTATTCAATGCTATAATAAAAGGGAATAATTTGCGTTTAATTGAGAAATAGAAATATTGAAGACCACTGGTTACGCAAGGTTCCGGGAGTAAAAACATGCACAATAAATTATCTACTGACCGAGACTACAATCTCTGGGTATTAATCAGACAGACAAGGGATGCAATGATTAAGGCGAGAGAAAAGGAACTCGCACAATCGGGACTTTCAAGCATACAGGCAGCTGTTTTATTCACCCTACAGGCTATCGGGAATGAAGCGACACCGGCAGAAATATCCCGCCGATTGGTACGTGAGCCGCATTCCGTCTCCGGATTGCTGAACAGGATGGAGAAACAGGGTCTGATTAAAAAACTAAAAGACCTGCCGCGTAAAAACATGGTAAGGGTTACCATGACCGAAAAGGGGCAAAAAGCCTACTATCAATCGACCGAGAGGACAATCATGCACTCGATTTTGTCGATCCTGACCGAAGATGAAAGAAAAGATACGTGGGTTCTTCTGGAAAAACTGCGAGATAAATCCCTCAAAATGGCTGGAATCGGTTATGACCTGCCATTTCCTGCGGCATGGTCTGACTCCGAACACAATCTGGTTCAAGAATGAACCGGCTTATTCTTTCGTAAAGATATTGTGATGTTGCCATGCAGGGGAAGGAACGGAGAAATCCGTGCGGAAATGCGCTCCCCGACTCTCCACTCTAATAAGTGCGGCTTCGGTGATAAGACGTCCTGTGATTGTCATATTACTCAATTCGTAAGAGACCCGTTCCGTGAGCGGCAATCCTTTTTGCCAGGTTGCGAGAATATCAGCGGCTTCGGTGAGCGTTTCTTTATTCCGGATGATGCCCACCTTATCCCACATTAGAGTTTTCATGTTATACATATTGATATCAGGCACGTTCCTATGAGCTTTTCTGTTACTCAAGGTATGATGCTCGTCAGTTGTTTTCTTGTTCACAGGCGCAACTGAGATGTTTTCTTCCCTTGTCTTGTCCAGAATTCTCTTGCTGAAAACCAGCACTTCCAGCATTGAATTTGAAGCCAGCCGATTAGCACCGTGAACACCGGTACACGCCGTCTCACCAGCAGCAAAAAGTCCGGGAATATTAGTCTCTCCCCAGGCATTCACTTTAACCCCACCCATCATGTAATGAGCCGCCGGCGCCACCGGCACCATTTCCTTTGTAATATCCAGCCCGTAGTCAAGGCAAAATTGATAGATATTGGGGAACCGTGTCGTGACCAGATTCCGTGGCAGATGAGTGACATCGATGAAGACATTTTCTGCGCCGGTTTTTTCCATTTCATAGACAATGCTTCGTGCTACGACATCCCGCGGGGCTAGTTCTTTCTCCGGCGTGTAATCAGGCATAAACCGGTAGCCATGTATGTTACGCAGAATACCGCCTTCGCCACGGACCGCTTCGGAGATAAGGAAATTCGGCACACCTGACAGATGTAATGCAGTAGGATGGAACTGGAAGAACTCCATATCGGTTATCTCTGCCCCGGCTTCATAGGCAAGGGCAATACCATCCCCGGTAGCTATCTCCGAATTTGTGTTGAATTTGTACAACTGGCCGGCACCACCGGTCGCCAGAATCAACCAGCGGCATTCAAATTCCTCGAAAGCTCCTGTACGGCAGTCTTGCGTCTTGACTCCCTTAACTCTACCTTTTTCCAGTAGTATCTCTAACGCCAAGTGGCTTTCCATCACTCTGATACGGGACGCCCTGACACGTTTACTGAGAGTAACTTCAATGTGCTCACCGGTGGCATCTCCGCCGGCGTGCAGGATGCGGGGCACACTATGCGCCGCTTCCATCGTCAGGGCTATTTTCCCTTCCAGAGTATCGAAAGGGACTCCGAAACGCACCAGGTCGGCAATGCGGTCGGGAGCCTCGGTAGCCAGAATGCGGACTGCCTCTTTATCACACAACCCGGCACCGGCGGCAAGAGTATCTTTAATATGCAAGGCAGGGGAATCATTAATTCCAATGGGCGCGGCGATGCCGCCCTGAGCATGCCTGGTATTGCACTCTTCAAGACTGCTCTTGGTGATAATGAGCACACTGCCCTGCTCTTTTGCCAGCAGGGCAGTGTAAAGTCCAGCAATACCACTACCTACTAATATGTAGTCAAAATAGCTCACCTGAACACTCCTCGGCGGATAAACCGGGTTTACTGAGAATTACTGTATGGCGTACAACTCTGCTATTGTTCAGCCGGTTTTTACGGTATCTTCAGGTTGTTTGCCGACAACCGCCCACTTGGCAACTCTCATCGTTGCGCCGGAATCAGTCTTGAGGAGGAAACTATCCTCGTAAACACTCTCGATTTGCCCGTAGATGCCGGCATTAGTAATAACCCTATCGCCCCTCTGAAGTGTCTGTAACATCTTCTGCGATTCCTGCTGCCTCTTCCGCTGCGGACGGATAGTGAAGAAATACATCAATCCGAAGAGAACAACGATGAAACCAATCATCGGCAGAAGGCTTGTCCATGTGCTTGCCGCCGTATCACTACCATCAGTAGCAGTGGTCGATGTGGTTACCGGATAACAGCCGCCTGCAAAAACGAGTATCGACAGCAATGCCAGTATTATCCCTAAACCCATAATTTTTGTCTTTCCCAAATCCCCTCTCCTTCTCTAGTGATTAATTGTGCCCTGTAACGACCATGGGCTAGCAAGGTCTACCCTTAAGTGTACCAGTTTTCCCAGACAATTTGTATTATCGCTGAAAAAGACCAGTTTGTCCGTGACGGTACGGCCGTACCATTTACCCTTCTGTTTCCCTTCGACAAGGACTTCTACGGTTTTCCCCTCCAGTCTAGCATTTATCCCGGTGACAATACTTTCCTGAAGCTGTTCCACAAGCGCTAAACGCCTCTTTTTTTCACTTTGCGGGACATCATCTGCCAGCTCTCTAGCGGCGATGGTGCCGGGTCTTGGGGAATAGGCGGCAATGTGGACAGTATCAAATTTTATCTCCGTAAGTAAATCGACCGTCTGCTGGAATTGCGCTTCGGTTTCCGAGGGAAAGCCGACGATAATGTCACTGACCAAACCCACATCCGGTATTTCGCTGCGTATCTCATCGACCAGCCGTTTGTAATCTTCGATGGTGTAACCACGGCGCATTGCCTTTAAAATTTCGTTACTGCCGGCTTGCGCGGGTAGAGTGATATTTTTGCAGACTTTATCCAGATGGGCAATCGTTTGAATCAGACGGCGGCTCATATCTTTAGGGTGGTTCGTCAGAAAACGTACTCGGTAAAGACCCTCGATACCGTTTAATTCGGTCAGAAGGTCAGCCAGTTCCGGCTTTCCCGGCAAATCATGTCCGTAAGAGTCCAC
>JAQTPO010000094.1:0-2383 GCA_028712845.1 Dehalococcoidales bacterium
TGGCTGTTTTGCCTGCCCGGTGCGATGCAAGAAAGTAGTGAAAGCGGAAGCGCCATATACCGTTGACCCTGCCTACGGCGGTCCTGAATATGAAACCCTTGCTTCATTAGGGTCCAATTGCGGCATCGATAATCTGGTGGCTATTTCTAAAGGCAACGAACTTTGCGGGGCTTATTCCCTGGATAGTATTTCCGCAGGTTGTGCGATTTCTTTTGCAATGGAATGTTTCGAGAACGGGTTATTAACTACCAAAGACACCGGCGGTATCGATGCCAGATTCGGCAATGCCGAGGCGATGCTGAAGCTTATCGAACTGATTGCCAGACGTGAAGGAATTGGCGATTTGTTAGCTGAAGGTACCGCCATCGCAGCGCAGAAAATTGGAGGAAGGGCGAAAGATTTTGCGATAAACGTAAAAGGGGTGGAGTTCGGAATGCATGAGCCGCGGTTAAAGGCGGGACTGGGGCTGGGCTTCATGGTGGACCCGAATGGCGCAGACCATTGCATGAACCTTCACGATGCCAACTATGTCACCGAAAAACAGATGAAAGAATTCCATCCACTGGGTCTATTCGAACCGTTGCCTAACGGTGATCTGAGCCCGCGGAAAGTAGCCTTGTTCAGATTAATGCAGATGAAACGGATGTTAGCCGATTCCCTGGTGATGTGTATGTTCCTCCCCTTTGGCTATGAGCAATACGCCGATGCTACGGCAGCGGTCACGGGCTGGGATACAGGCGTGATGGAACAAGTCAGAGTTACCGAAAGAATTCTGACAATGATGAGGTTATCCAATGTACGTGAAGGTTTTAGCTCAGCCGATGACAAACTGCCTTCACGTTTCTATCAGCCCAAAACAGATGGTTTCCTGGCAAATACGAAGCTGGACTATGCTGAAACTGAAGAAGCGAAGGGTTATTATTATACCCTGATGGGCTGGGATGCAAAGACAGGCATCCCCTTACCGGACAAAATCCGTGAATTAGAGATATAACGATTGGAATTACGAATCATATCTGGAATATTGAGGAATATAGTTAAGCTAGTAGGATAGTCCGAATTCTATTTATACTTCTTGCTTGCATCCTGATAAATGGAATCACGTGTTCCAATAAGGCATATTAGTATTTCGTCATTGGTTGTATCATACTCATATAAAACTCGATAATTACCAACCCTCAATTTATAAAACCCACTTAAATTTTCACCAAGGGGCAAATGCCTCACATATTCCCTATTTACCCACAGCCAGTTGATTTTTGTCATTATCCGGCTGATATCTTTTTGCGGAACATTTGAGAATGTGTCTGTATTATAAAGAAGAGGCATATCAATTAACTACTAGACGTTTTTCCATTTCAGAAGCTGTAATAAAATGCTCAGGTGATTTATGACATTTGAGCAGAGTTTGTTTAATCTCATCTCGAAGCATTAAACCTTCGTCAGGGTCCGTCGCTTTTTCTTCCAGTAATTGTTCCATTAAAACGTTTAATTTTCTTATTTCAGCTCTAAACGTAGGAATTTCAGCGAGACTAGTTGTATGAGCTTGGAGAATAAAGTTCGTCTGGTCAGCAGGGAAATCATCTTGGTCTTGATATTCACCAGAATATCCACTTGTAGCTGCTTCTTCAAGACGTGAAAACTCTACACTAAACAAAGGCTCTCCCAAGCTTATACTAATTGGTTCGGGGCCAACATTAAGTAAATTCATTGTTAATTTACCCCTAAATCCAGGATCCAATTGCACTCCTCCAAATGCGTTGATCCCCTTTCTTGCCAAGCTCGAGCGAATCCCAAATCTACCACAAAGGTCTAATGGAAGAAATATTTTTTCTAGCGATATAACTCCAACCATCTGACCAGAGAGTATCTCATAATCTGGACTCTTTTTAGTTAAGTCTACCGCCATTCCTAATTTTTCTGGACTTGTTGGACTAGCTAATATTTTTGCACCGAGGCGCAAGTCTACCGTTGCTCCCTGAATTAAATTCTTGTCAAGATTGTCTATCTTAATTTGTCCTTTTTCGACCATACTTAGTATCTGTTTCCCTGAAAGTACGGACATGATATGTCTCCCTTGCTTCATATAATATAGATTGTACCTTTATTTTACATTATATGCTCAATATTTTGCTTGTCAACTAAATATTTTCCTAATTTTAGTGATTCAATTTAACCCATTATCACAAATTAACGACAAACTTCAGTGTCTGCAATTAATTGCAATAAACGGTGATTTGGTATCAAACCACCGGGTTTTTAATGGTCATGCGTCTCTGCATCGCCGTGTCCGTGCCGGGTTTCGAGCACGTGCAGTTTTTGCTCCCCGGTGACCACGATGCCGAAGGTTTCCAGCAAAGCTTCCGGAGTCATTACCTCATTC
>JAQTPO010000094.1:2483-7523 GCA_028712845.1 Dehalococcoidales bacterium
TTTTTAATGGTCATGCGTCTCTGCATCGCCGTGTCCGTGCCGGGTTTCGAGCACGTGCAGTTTTTGCTCCCCGGTGACCACGATGCCGAAGGTTTCCAGCAAAGCTTCCGGAGTCATTACCTCATTCGGAGCACCGATTGCCACCACGCGGTGCGCCAGTAACATCACCTGTTGGCACAGGGAAGCCTCTTCCTGAATATCATGGGTTGCCATAATAACAGAAGCTCCACGGTGCAATTCATCTTTAATGGCACGTAAATAAAGCTCTCTGCCGCCGGCATCTAAACCCGATGTCGGTTCATCGAGAATGAGCAGGTCGGCTTGATGTGCGAGTACTTGAGCCAGATAAGTGCGCTGTTGTTGCCCCCCGGAGAGCGACCGTAACGGAGATTCTGCCAGTTTTTCGATGCCCATCTTGTGCATTGCAGATAGTGCCGTCTCATTATCTTGCTGGCTCATCCGTCCCCATAGCCCTTTCAGAGGGAATCTCCCCATTCGCACGACATCGATTGCCTGGAGAGGCAGGACAAAACCGGAAGCATGGAACTGCCCGAGATATGCGATGCGGCGCGCGTTACTACCGATAGGCATTCCGAATACCGATAACCGGCCGCCGAGCGGTTTCAATAGCCCGACAATCGTTTTTAGCAGGGTCGATTTGCCCGAACCATTCGTGCCGATGAGCGCAATCGCCTGTCCCTTTCTCAGCTCGAATTTGACGTCTGCTACCACCACCTCGTTAGCGTAACCGATGTTGAGGTCTTTAGCGACAACGTAAGGAGCTTCAGAGCTTGACTCAGGGGCAGTTCTGTTTGTTGCCGAAACCTTTTGACTATCCATGTGCGTGTTCTCGTGGACTGGATGTCCGGTGAAGCCGTATGTTCTGTATGATAAATATAACAAAAAAGATTATCACAGTTACCAGTATGATACTGGCGCTGGCGGCAAGGTTAAAATGATAGCTGATGAGCAAGCCTGAATAAACGGAGAGCACCCCGAAAAGCGATGCCCATGCCATCATCACCTGTATCCGGCGTGCAAGGAGAGCGCCGGCGCCGGCCGGTGCGATGAGTAATCCGAAGACAAGTAAAGTCCCGACCGTCTGGAAAGAGACGATTACCGTGAGCGCAATCATGAAGAGCATCACATTGTGATAAAGACGTACCGAAAAGCCTGCTACCTGTGCCTGTTCAGAGTCGAAGCTGAGCAATAAAAATGGTCGGGCGCAAATGACGGCGATTGCGATAATCACTGCCGTTGCCACAAGCTGAATGATGATAGAAGAAAAACCGATGCCCAGAATCTCGCCGAATAATATGCGCGTGAGGTCGCCGCTAAAAGAGTTCGAGCGGGACACGATTACCACACCCAGAGATAGCATGCCGATGAACAGCAGCCCGATGGCGGTATCGGAGGATAACCGCGACCGCTGGGTAATCAGTGTGATACCTCCAATCATAAATACGGCGCCAATCGCCGCCCCCAGTATTCCCGGGAAACCTACCAGAACTGCGACTGCGATGCCGGGCAGGACGCCGTGCGCGAGCGCATCCCCGATGAAAGCCAGTCCGCGCAGAATTACAAAAGTACCGGCGATGGCGCAGGCAATAGAGACCAGGATACCTGCAATGAGCGCCTGGAGCATAAAGGCGTTGGATGAAAAAGGCGTTACCAGTAAATCCATAACAGCACCTCTATTATTTTAGCGCACCGGTAATGATATTTGCCATATTATTCATAAACGTAAAATAAGAACCATCGGCGGGTAAGGTGTGCGTGGCAAGTTCCACAACCTGCACGCCGGTCTCATCCCCGATTGCCTTAGCAACCGCAGGTGATGTGCCAAGCTCGGTGAAGATTGCTTTCACATGATATTCTTCAATTGCCTTTTTCAGCGCCGTCAAATCTGCCGCTGAGACCTGTGCCTGAGAAGACAGACTGGGGATGATGACTCCCACCAGTTTGAAACCATAGCGTTGCGCGAAATATCCCATCGATTCGTGACCGGTGACCAGCTTGCGGCCATCCTGCGGTATGACTGCCAGGGTATCAGACAGCTCTGTGTCCAAATTGTCCAGCCGTTTTATCAGATTAGCCGCCTGGCTGGTAACATCCAGCCCCAGGTTATTCTTCAGCGCCGGAGCGAGGGCATTGACCATACCTTTTATGGCTATAGGGTCTGTCCAGAGATGAGGGTCGGGCGCGCCTACCACCTGGTCCGGGTCGCCGGAGGGAATTCCTTCTCCTGCTCCGACATGACGCACGGTAATGTAGTCGGAAGCCGTGAAGAATTTCACGCCGTTCTTCCGGGCTGTTGCCAGCGTCTTTTCCAGACCGCCTTCCAGTCCAAGACCGTTCTCGATTACGAGGTCGGCTTTGTTGATTGCCTCGATGTCTTTAGCGGACGGTTCCCATTCGTGCAGGTCCAGTCCGTTAGGTATGGAGATGATTACATTTGCCTGAGTCCCCACCAGTTCTTTGACAATGGAACCTAAAACCGAATAGGTGACAACAATCGACTTTTTGTTGCTCTCAGCCCGTGGTTGGCAGGAAAACGCACCGAAAAGAACAGGTATGAGAACCACGATGGGGAGAATGTATTTCCACTTCATTTTTCGGAGCCTCCTGAATCTGTGCGCATTTCGTTTCTTGATAATGATAATGTATTATCAAGATTAAGTCAATAGACTCATCTCACCATTGCCATTACGTGCGCCTGTCCCGTTCCTGAATTTAGTTCGGGACAAGACTTGATACGGGATGACATGGAATTCATATTAATAACCTGGATTTCCAATCAGGTCGGGAATGACATTGGGACTATGGTAATAACAGAATAGTGGTGCTAGAATAGATGATAACCGGTTATCACTTCAAAGAAGGCAGGGTGTGGTCAGAGATACACAACAGCGGAGCGCGATTCGCAAAGTCCTGATTGATGCAGGCAGGCCGCTTTCAGTCAATGAAGTGCTTAAACTAGCTCAAAATGAAGTAGCGGGTTTAGGGATAGCGACTGTTTATAGAAACCTGAAAGCTCTCCAGCAGGAAGGGTGGATTGTGCAGGTCGATTTACCCGGTCAAGCTCCCCGCTGGGAAAAAGCGCAGAAAAATCACCACCACCATTTTCTCTGCCGCACCTGCGACAAATTACTTGAGATTCACGATTGTCCTGAGGGTCTTAAACAGCTATTGCCTGAAGGATACACATTGGAAGAACACGATATTTTGCTCCGCGGCTTATGCGATAACTGTGCCAGAAAAGCAAAACCACGGATCACCTGATTAAAAAAGACAATTCGTTAGCAAAATGTTTGCAGCTAATGGTAGGGTTGATTCTGAGCGCAGGAGGGATCGAACCTCCGACCATCTGATTAAAAGTCAGATGCTCTACCAACTGAGCTATGCGCCCGTGTGACGATAAAAAGGACTTTCTACTGTTTCCGAATTGAATTATAGCCTGTTCAGCCTGTAGCCGTCAAACACCAAAACTGGAGCCAGCGGAGAGAGCTGAAAACTATTATGCTTATTGTACACTCATTTTATTAACTGAATTAGTGACTGTCAATGGTCGGCGAAACCGAACTGGTAAATGCACGGCGTTTAAGAAAGTAATTAACAAGCAGTTAATAAGAGCTGGTGTCGTTCTTGGAAGCAGACCAGTTGATACATACGAATTCTTATGTTACAATAGCCCATATTAAGAATAATTAGGAGGTGAATATGATCTACTGTATGACAACAATCAAGGTCGGGAGAGGCAATGTGAACGAGGTTATGAAAATGTGGGAAACCGAAATCAGCGAATATGATGTTAAAAACGTAGCTTCGGTAGGTGGTAAGTACCTTGGCACATGGGCTACTGATATTGGCGAGAAAGGAGAAATTACTTTTCTCTTTGCTTACCCTGACTACGCTGCCCGTGAGAAGGCAAATGCTAATCGGCCGCCTAAACAAGTTCGTGAAGCGCTGGACAGATATGTAAAATTAGCTCCTTTTATCACATATAAGACTATGATCCCGGCATCTTTCTCCCCAATGCAGTAAGTGATTTTACCTTACTTGTGAAAGAAGAAAAACCATTGCTGCCCAAAATAACCTGAAGTAGCTATTTTGACGGGTTAACTTAAAATCATTGACATTCAGGAAACCGGTTACGCTTTAATCAGATGAATCTAAAAAATAGACTCCGAAAGCGCCAGTCGGGGCAATTAAAATTCAGGAGGTAGGAAATGGCACAGATCAATATAGGGAGATTCAATCAGATCAGTATGGTGACGAAAGATATCGACAAGACCGTGAGCATGTTTAATGACGTGCTCGGTATCGGGCCCTGGGAGTACACGTTGGGGAAAAGGAAAATCAACGTGCGCGGGAAGTACTCTCCCTACACAGTACGGCTAGCCCACACTATGGGACTCGGTCCGATCTTGCTCGAAGTGATTCAGGTAGTGGAGGGTGAGAGCGTGCAGACGGAATGGTCGAAAAGGCATGACGTAGGCATTATGGACATGACTTTCAGAGTGGATGACCTTGATAAAGTTCAGGCTCAGTTCGAGAAAGCCGGATGGCCCAAGCTGTCTGAGGTCCGCTTCCCGAATGGTATCGGATTCTCGTATATGGACACAGACAAGGACCTCGGATTTATTATTCAGATTGGGAAAGCACCTCCGGAAGACTGGCCAGCTTGGTCAAAAACCAAACCGTGGTAATTGGAGCGAAGTTGGCTGGCGGGCATCCATTTGCTGCCTTTTCCGGGCTGGTTTGCTTGGTGCGGAGATAAGTTCTGCCCAGTATTACGGAATAGCTTGACTTAATAAAGCAAGATAATAAACGACCAACAAAAGGCAGGGATTGTTAATCCCTGCCTTTTGTTGGACTTGTGATGCAGGTGTATATAGTACCCTGAATGTACAGAGCCAGCGAAGAGAGTCGAACTCTTGACCGACGGTTTACGAAACCGCTGCTCTACCACTGAGCTACGCTGGCAGGATGAACTATCTCAAATTATACCTGATTATGGCGTAATTGAAAAATGCTACG
>JAQTPO010000095.1 GCA_028712845.1 Dehalococcoidales bacterium
TTGCCGTCAAAATAATAATGCTCGCGTAGTGTTGCTTACTGAAACTACGTGGGCATTATTAACACAGGATAATGATTATTCTACAAGCCGTTTAAAAATTCAATCAGCAGTTTATTGACTTCATCGGGTTTTTCCTGTGTAACCCAGTGGCCTGCTCCCGGTATCAGTACCTTCTTTTTTAAGTTAGGCACTATTTTTTCCATAGCATCGAAATCCGCACGGTACATATAAACCACACCATCGAACTGACCCGCCAGGAAAAGAGACGGCTGGTAAAGCTTCTCACCGTTAGCAAAACACATCGATTCCCAGTTTTTATCGATGTTCCTGTACCAGTTCAGCCCGCCGCGGAAGCCTGTCCGCTTGAACTCCTGAGTAAAGAAATTGAGGTCGTTTTCCGTAAGCCATGCCGGTAGTGCGTCAGGCAAAGCGCCCGCATCGAGATATCCTCTCGTTTTATCGAAAATAAATCGTATTGTGCGCTTTTCTCGCGGGACATTTCCGGAACCGGTAAAAAGCATTAAGAGCATAGATTTTCGCACATCTGCCTCCAGTTCACGCTCCGCTCTGCCAAGCTCCTGGAAATAAACCTGATAATGCTCTTTATCACCTGCGATTTTTCTCATGACATCGGTCGGTTTAACTTTGTCCCAGGTACCCATGCGATAAGGAACGCCCACCTGCACCAGCGCCCGAAAAACATCGGGTCGGAGGAGAGCGCAATGCGCGGCGACACGTGAGCCCCAATCATCGCCCACAATCACCGCCTTTTCTTCCCCTAGCGCATACACAAGTCCGACAATATCCCCGACCAGCTTGAAGATACTATATTCCTCGATCGCATCCGGTCTATCCGTCTGCCCATAACCACGCTGGTCTGGAGCCACCGCATGGAACCCCGCTTCAGCCAGAGCAGGTAATTGATGACGCCATGAATATGCCAGTTCCGGAAACCCATGACACATTATTACCAGTGGGCCCTTCCCCACTTCCGTAATGTGCATTTTGATACCGTTTGTTTCCACGAAACGATGGTTTATTCCCGCCATTTTCTCCCTCCCTTTTTGCATAAGTAAAGTTGAATAAAGTATATCATACTCCGCTTGTCATCGATATTCGGACTAACTTGGAGGGACACTCTGACCGACTGAGTTGTTATCAATCATATTAAATCATACAAAAGAGCCGTGGCATTTTCTTCTTGCCGCGGCTCTTTCTCAAAGACGATAAAACTACACTACTTGTGCAGATTAACTATTGTTAATCTGGTCCCAGGCTCGTAGTTATTGCCTGTGCGGCTCTCTTGCGATAAGTATCAGCGACATCTTCCGGCACTTCCTTTCCAGTGACACGAACGCCTTGACTCCGAAGGGTTTTCTGAAGTAGCGCCACGTCGAGTTTTCTCGGTGTCGCTTTAGTCTTGACCGCAAGCGCGGCGGCGGTGCCGGCAGCTTGACCGGTGCAAATACTGGGCGTGGTCTGGCGGATGGCGTTTTGCGTGATGAAGTCAGCAGAAATAATCATACCCGCCGCCAGCAGGTTCTCTGTATCCTTTGGCACCAGCGAACGATAAGGAATATCGAACAGCGGCAGATTTTGTGTATGTGCGTGCTCGGCATCTGCGCCGAATACATCGGGAGACATATTATTCACAGCGATGGCATCATCGAATGTTCTACCAGCCAGCACATCTTCATATTTAAGAACATATTCACCGATTATGCGGTGAGTATCCCTGAGCTGAAGATGGAATGGCGTCTGGTCCATATGAGAAGCCTCAAAACCCGGGACATTATCTCTAAGCAACTGGTAAGCCGACCATGCCTGCTTGCGCATATCTACTTCGCCGTCAGTCAGGTCTTCCACCATCCACCCATGATGCCCCATCTTTAACGGATACTGAGGTCCCATTAGCCATAATCTCCCCGTGCCTGAATACCCGGAAATCATGAAAGCTCCGCGGTTTCCATGAAGTTTTCCCTCGGCTTTCGCTTTCTTAATCAGTTGTCTGGCAATAGTTCCTCCGCCAAAATCTTCCGGGTTTGCTTTCCTGAATGCTCTGAACTTATCGAAGTCCACCTCTCTCAAAAAGAACGAATAGCTGTAATCAGAATGACGCCCTTTCTTCGCACCGCTGGGGATTCCTTCAGACGAGCATGGCGTGCCTGATTTCCAGGCTATATCAGCGCTTCCGGTAGTATCGATGAAGACCTTACCCAACACTGCCTGTCTGCCTTCCTTGCTCTCAACGATGATGCCTTTCATAGCATTGCCGTCTTTAATCGCACCGACTCCAAAAGCATGGTACAGTAGCTTTACGCCGGATTCCAGCATCATATTATCAAGGAGAAATTTGTAGTACTCCGGGTCGAACCAGGCGCATGACCAACCGTGAGTTCTTATTCTCCGGCTCTGCTCGTCTGTCTGGTCGATTGTTATTGCTCCGCCTTTCCTCAGCCTGCCGAGAACATCCTGAATGATGCCGCCCTGCACCGCAGAATCTATAAACGCAAAGCTGGGATTGCCGCACTGTGTCTGCATACCACCCAGGAAGCTGTACCGTTCAATAAGGATGGTTTTAGCTCCGTTTCGGGCAGAAGCTAAGGCAGCGCCGATGCCCCCCGGTCCGCCGCCGACAACCACAACATCTGCCTCTGCAAGCACAGATAATTCTTTTTGTGGTTCGATAATCGTCTTCATAGCAAATCCTCCTTGAATTTATGTGTTATTTTCTGACTACACCGGTAGCTTTCCCGATTAATATTTTCGTGTCTTGCCCCTTTACCATCCAGATGTCCAGATAAAGCCGGATGCCGTCCGGTTCCTCGGACATCCCGATGATTTTCCCGTGACATACCAGCCTATCTCCCTCCTGAACACCACCGTTAATGAAGTCCTGCGAGATGATACCGCCTTTCAGCCAGTATGGACCGAAAAATTCCAGCAACATCTGGCACATATATTCATTAAGTATATAGCCGGAAACAAGGGGACCGGCATAGCCGTGGGCACGTGTGTATTTATCATCGTGTATGGAATCACTGAGAAAGACTTTCTCGTGGAGCGCTCTCTGCCAGGCAATCTTGGTTAGTGAAGGTATTTCATCACCTATGGTTAGATTGCCTTTGACTGTATAAGCTTTCCCATCAGGTTTATACTTTTTCTGAAATACATAGTCCTTTACGTCATCATAGCCTTCAGTTATATTGCCGTGACGTTTCTTCAAGCCAATCAATAGATGCTCCAAACCATGTCTTACCTTAACTCCGTTCTGGTCGGTAGTCCACGATTCCACGACCAGATATTCCAGCCCGCGCTTAAGATATTTGGCTTTAAGCATGGCATTCGTAATTAACGTGGAGCCTACCCTTGGGGGATACAGGTATTCCTGTTCGCTTTTGGCAGGTACAGTAGCGTGCATATCGTATTTGGTGTGCATTGCATACTGGCATTGCAGACTGGCTTTATATGAAAGTGGAACAACCGGACCGCCGAAAGGGGAATCTTTTAAGTAGATTGGATTGTAATCTTTATGGTCTTCACAGTATTCTTTGATGAGCTTCTCATCCATTAGAAGCTCATAGGGACCATATGTTTCCCCTATTGGCAAATCTTCGTAAATTATTTCCTGTTGCATCTTTTCTCTTCCGCTATTAACTGATTTTAATTTCTGCTCTTTCAGACTGATGATGGGTCAGGTGGCATATTACCGATTACCTTGTTTTCTGTTAGCTGTGATATTTCTTTCTCAGACAGACCCAGGAGTTTTCCCAATACGTATTCATTATGTTCGCCAAGTGTAGGAGCCGCCATCCTGAACGTGGCAGGAGTTTCCGATAGTTTCACGGGAACGCCGGCATAGGAGTGTCTTCCTGCATCTGGATGGTCCAATTCAGCAAAGAATTTTCGTTCTTTCAGGTGAGGGTTATTCAATATTTCTTTACCGGTAAGAGCAGCCCCGCAGGCAACTCCCGCCGCCTGCAGAGTGTGCATTACCTCATAATGGTCATGCTGGATTGTCCAATTCCGGATAAGCTCATCCAATTCATCCTGATTTTTCCACCGGCTCAACTGGTCGGCAAACTTTGCCTCTTTTACCCAGTCTGGATTTCCTATAACCTGGCAGAACGCCCGCCATTCTTCATCTGATGCAACAGCAATGGCGACCCACATATCGTTCCCTCTACACCGATAGCATCCGTGTGGCGCCATATACTGATGGCGATTGCTCATAAGTGACGGCAATTTTTTATTCATCTCGTACCCAAGAATCGTCTCTCCGATCAGTGATACCGTCGCTTCCGCCATCGAAAGGTCGATGTATTGCCCTTTTCCAGTTGAATTACGACCCCAGAGTGCCGTCAGTATCGCACCCAAGCCATTCAAAGCAGCAGTCGGGTCACTCCACGCAACTCCCATTAGATTTGGTCTTCCCCCAATATAGCCCATCAGACTGGTCAGTCCGGCAATGCCTTCAGTATTTGTCCCGAAGGCTGGATAATCCCGGTATGGACCATTCTTGCCATAGCCGGTCATCGAAATCATGATGAGTTCCGGTTTTATTTCTTTTAATACAGGGTAATCGATGCCGAAGTTAGACATCACTCTGGGCGTGTAATTCTCCACCACGATATCGCTTATTTTGACCAGCTTTTTAAATATTTCGATGGCAGGAGGCATAGAGAGGTTCAGGGTAATGCCAAGTTTGTTGCGGTTGAGGTCATTAAACGAACCGTGTCGATTCCAATGCCGTTCCCCAATCTCTCCATTAGGGAAATCAGGCAGGATTCTTGCCAGGTTCTTGACCCCGGAAATCAGTTGTCTGCCGAACATCGGCTCTATTTTGATGACTTCCGCCCCAAAATCTGCGAGAAGCCGGCAGAGAAGGGGACCTGCCCATACTCTGGAAAGGTCAAGCACTCTTAGCCCTTTAAGTGGCATAGTGGCCATCTGTATCTGTCTCCTTATATAGCCGAATCAAGCGTTTCATATGACACCATCTTCTCTAAGTCTCACTATGTCCTCTCTGGAATAATGTAAACGCTCACGATAGATTTCCTCATTATGCTCTCCCAGTAGAGGAGCGCGTTGCACTTCAAACCCGGTTTCAGTCATTTTAGCCGGATTACCGGGATAGGTGAGTTTTCCGGTACAAGGATGGTCTATCTCAGCCCAAAAACCTCTATCTTTATACTGCGGGTTATCCAGTACTTCATCGACCGTATTGATAGAACCGCAAATCTCTCTCCATAATGCGCAGGCATCGAGTATTTCCTTTCGGGTATGGTTCTTAAATCCTTCGGATAATATCGCTTCCAGTTCCATTTCGTGGTCAGACCTGCTTTCCCTTGTTTCAAATCTGGGGTCCTCGGCAAGTTCGGGTCTGTCTGCTAATGTAGCTGAAAGAGCTATCTCAGTTCTGACACAGCTATAAATTACATACCCGTCTTTGCATGGCAGGACCGGCGCATTCCAACCTGGTCTTTCCAGCAGCTGTCCTGAATATTCCGGCCAGGTCAAAGCGAACTGATGAGCGCCCGCCATACACTCCATCATAGACACATCTACATGCTGACCATTGCCGGTTTTATTTCTTGCGGTTAAAGCCAGCATGGTCCCGGAAAATCCATATAATCCACCCATATAATCAGGGAGAAGAGCGGTGCTATAAATCGGTTCCAGCTCCAGCTGTCCGCCAATGTATAATTGCCCGCCCAGAGCATACTCGACAATCGGCTTAGCCTTAAAATTACGGTAGGGACCTGTTTGCCCGAAACCGGAAATTGAAGTCATAACTAATCCCGGGTTAATTTTCTTCAAGGTTTCATAGGCTAAGCCCAGACCGGACATTATCCCGGGCTCAAAGTTCTCTATCAATACATCGGTGTTTTTTATGAGTTCTTTTAATATCTTCACACCGATGACATTTTTCAAATTGAGGGTAATACTTTTCTTACCGGTATTAAGGTAAAGAAAAAGGGCACTTTTTTCCGGGTGCGGCTCATCATGAGGGAAAGTCCCTACCGTCCGAGCTATGTCTCCACAACCCGGCTTCTCTACTTTGAGCACCTCGGCTCCCCACCCGGTAAACATTTTGGTACAGTAAGGACCAGAAGCATACTCGCTCAAGTCCAGAATCTTGAGTCCGCTAAGGGACCGGACTGGCATCAGATTCCTCCTAGGTAAAACTATCTATCGGTCAGGAATTACTTCTAGCTATCACAAGAATACAGTGAAATTCTAACTTTTTTGCCGTCTTTGAAAGTTTTAGTCGCTAATACTGTTCTGGTAGCGCTCTCAGATTTGAGAGCGCTACCAGATTATTTATGTTGTGCCTTCAGGTAAAAGTGTATTTACGCCCTTAACGGCCCACTTTTGCCTTCATCATTGCTTTATCGAGCCACATGTGCGCTGCTACACCACCGAAGTTCATGGCAATAAGACATTTTTCGCCATTGTAGCCCTTCACCCATGGTTGCCACATATGGTAAACATATTCACCCGGGAAGCAGAAGCAGGACACATCCTTAAAGTACAACTGTTGGATTTCCCGGTAGAGTTTGCCCTGCTCTGTAACATCGGGCGTCGCCAGTATCTTATCGACCATAGCATCGAACTCGGGACTGGCATACATCTCGGTGTTGTAATAAGCATTCGATAGCTTGTTCTGCATACTGCTCAGAGGGTCAACAGCACCAGCGCCGCCGGCAATCATCTGCGGATAGGTCTTGGTCCCATAACCCCATGCCATACTTGTCCAGGTAGCACGGTCAACTACCCTGATTGAGGTCTTAACGCCAATGGCTTCCATGTAAGCCGCGACGATTTCCACCCTCTCGCGGTATCTTTCCTCTGTCACGATTTCCGTCGAGAAGCCATTGGGATAACCGGCTTCCGTAAGTAGTTGCTTGGATTTTTCCGGATTATAACTCCACTGTTCCTGGACATCAGCTGGATAATCTTTAATGGGGACATAAACAGTCCAGTCTTCCATCACAGGGAAATTATTCTTTGCGCCATTGCCGAGGAGATATTCTTTGATTATCTTATCGCGGTCGATGCTCATCGCCAGAGCATAACGCACTCTGATGTCACTAAAAGGTAAATCCTTTAGGTCCTGCCTCATATTAAATTTCGGGGCGGCAAGGTAAGATAGTGCCTGCTTAGACAACAGTTCAGGATTTGTTTTTGTCAGAGAAACACCATCTTGTGGAGCAAGGTCGAAGATATAATCCATTTTACCTGACCGCAACGCCGCCAGTCTGGTGGGCAAGTCATAAATCATCAGGAATTTGAAAGCATCGACGTATGGCAGTTTATTACCGGGATGGACTTCGTCAGTTCCCCAATAGTCGGGATTCTTTACATAGCTGACGGAAGATTCCGGAACAAAGTCGGTGAGTATGAACGGACCTGTACCGGCAACGTGTTCCGGTTTAAGAATTGTGCCGCCCGCCGCATCGAACATCTC
>JAQTPO010000096.1 GCA_028712845.1 Dehalococcoidales bacterium
TACTCCATTAATAAAGGTGTTGCGGACTACTTTGGAAACCAATTTCGGATGTATTTTATCATATTCAGCCTATGCGCGAACATCGGGATCAATGTTGTCCTTACTCCCACTTTCGCTCGTCTGAAATCTTCTGGTAGCTCTCCGGCAGGGCGCCGGGTTTCAGAAATTCAATCTTATCAATCTTGACGCGGCAGACGCTCTGGAATTTTTCATTCATGTCGTTCGTTAGTTTCTGCTGGTCGATGGTTTCATTTTTCAGTTCGGCTTTCAGCGTCAGTTCGTCACGCTGGTCGATGCGGGTTACGACTAGCTGATAGCGTGAAACAGCGCTTAGACTTAAAATAGCCTCGTCTGCCTGCCGTGCCACCACGAACATCCCCCTTACTTTCACGGCGTCTCCTGTTCTGCCCAGGATGCCGGTCAGGCGGTAAGAAGTGCGGCCGCAGGGACATTTATCCGTGTTTAATGATGACAGGTCGCCGGTGCCGAAGCGGATTAGACCCCACGTCTTATTATGAATGGGCGTTACCACTATTTCCCCGACTTCACCGGGTTTCAATTGATTGCCGGTCACCGGGTCGACAATTTCCAGCACATAATCGTCCATCAGGTGCAGTCCTGATTTCTGCGGGCATTCGTAAGCAATGGCGCCGCCCGGCTCCGTCACGGCGTAAGCCTGTCTGGTATCGATGCCGTAATCCTCTTCCAGTGTTTTTCGCACGGAAGGCGAGAGCATTTCACCGGTAAACCAGGCGCGCTCCAGCGCAAAATCATTGCGGAAATTCAAGCCCATTTCCTCGGCTTTTTTGATGATGGTCATCAGGAAAGACGGCGTCCCCACAAATCCGTTCACTTTCAGGTCGCGCATCGTTTGCAGTTGAATCTCGGTATTGCCGGTGCCGGTCACTACCGGTGTTGCTCCGCAGTGTCGAAGGGCTTCGTGGAACAGCATCCCGGCAGGGGAGAGGTGGTAGGTAAATGTATTGAGGACGACATCGCCTTTTCGGAAACCCGCCGCCCAGAACGATTGGGCAAACCACTTGATTTTAGAGGAATGAAGCGGTTCGTAGATAGGTCCGGGGGAGATAAACACACGCTCGATATTTTCCGGTTTGATTGTCAGAAAACCGCCGTAAGGCGGTTTTGTTTTTTGCAGTTCTATAAGGTCGGTTTTCCGGGTGATGGGTAGTCTTTCCAGGCTTTTAGTGCGGCGGATATCCGATGGCTTGACACGCGCTCTGTCCATTATTTCTCTGGCGGACGGCGCATGCTTGTAGGCATATTTGATTGCCCGTATCAGATGGCTTTCAAGATATATATTTCTGGCATTGGCAGGTCTGCCTTCCAGGTCATCGAAGTAGATATCCTTCCGGTCTGTTTTTAAAGCCATCGCTTCCGCCTCTTATAATGTTTTACTTCACGGTAGCTCTTCTTCGCGCCTACGGTGGACAAGCCCATATAGAACTCTTTGACATCTTCATTGTTTTTCAGAAAATCTGCCGTGCCGTCCAGCACAATTCTACCATTTTCCATCACGTAACCGTAGTGGGCAATAGACAGGGCTACCCTGACATTTTGTTCGACTAAGAGCACGGAGGTTTTAGATTCGGTATTGAACCGCTTGATGATATTGTAGATTTCCTCTACCAGCAATGGCGCCAGTCCCAGCGACGGCTCGTCCAGCATCATCAGTTTCGGTTTTGCCATCATTGCCCGCCCGATGACCAGCATCTGCTGTTCGCCGCCGGAGAGATAACCTGCCATATTATGGCGGAGGTCTTTTAAGCGCGGGAAATACCCGTAAACCATCTCCAGGTCTTGCTTGATGCCATTCTTGTCTTTACGATTAAAGGCGCCGACACGCAGGTTTTCCTCAGCCGTCAAATGCCCGAAAACATGCCTGCCTTCCAGCGCCTGGATAATGCCCAGTTTGCCAATCTTCTCCGCATTTTCTTTATCAATCCGCGTGCCGTTCCATTCGATATTGCCGTCGGTGACATCTCCCTCCTCAATCTTTAACAAGCCGGAGATGGCTTTCAGCGTCGTGCTTTTGCCCGCGCCGTTAGCGCCGAGCAAAGCCACGATAATGCTGTCATCCACTTTCAGAGAGACGCCGTGCAGTACACGTATGACGTTGAGGTAGGCAACCTCGATATTGTTCAGCTTTAACATATTTTACCTTTGGTAGGGAGGTTCCGCTTTCGGCGGAACCTCCCTCTGTTTGTGGTTTACTGGAAATTATACTCAATCTTGGGGGCTTCTATCCAGCCGGTGATGGGATTGATTTTTCCGCTTTCAACTTTGAAGAGTCTCAAGGTAGTGGAAAGACGGTTATCTCCTGCTGTATAGTTGACAGTGCCATGAAGTCCGCCGGGGTCGAAGTTATTTAGTTTCTGGATGCCGTATTTCTCGATGTTTTCCGGCGTAAGCTTATCAACGCCGACGTTCTTGATTGCCAGCCGCAGAATTTCTGCCTGAATCAAGACCTCGGACCATGTGGTGATATAGTCTGTATTGCCCATGTCCTGCGGATGCTCTTTCTGGCAGTACTCGGTCATTTTTGCCATACCGGGTACATTATCGCCCCAACTGACGGTGGGGTAAACGCCATAGACGCCATCTGCGGCGCTGCCGGCGAATTCAGTTAACTTGCTGGTGAGAGCTGCGTGGCACAGTCCGACAGTTGTTGCGGGATACATTCCCAGTTCTACCATATTCTTCATGATAACTGCCGTAGGCGCAGGTGTGCTGGAGATATAAATGACATCGGGGTTCTTTGCCTTGACACGGGTCAGGCTTTCGATTTCGGAAATCGTGGTGGTGGCATGTTCTTCGGTGGCGACAATCTCGATGCCGAGAGCAGCCGCACCGGATTCAGCAGCCTGTTTGGCGCCGGCGCCGGTGGAGTTATTGAGCAGGAGCAATGCCATCTTGGGTTTGCCTGTTCCCTTCCAGAGGTTCTTCAAATAGTACTGAGCGAAAGCCGACCAGTCATCGCCGTAATCTGCCAGTTGTGCGTAGATATGCTTCGGGGGATTGGTCAACTCGGGCGAACTGAAGACGGCAATACCCGGAAAAGCGTTGCGGTTGGCGGTCTCCATCGATGCTTTCATTGTAGTGGAATCATTGGTAGCAAAGAAGAGACACCCGGCGCCTATCAATTCGTTCAGGATAGTCACGGATTTGGCGGTATTATACTCATTATCACGCCAGACAACCTCAACCTTGTGACCGGAGACGCCGCCGAGCTCATCATTGATGTACTTCCATGCATCCAGCATGCCGTCGCTCATGATGCGGCCCTTTTCACCTGCAGGACCGGTATAACAGAGACTAAGCCCTACTTTGATGGAAACCTCTTTTGTCTCGCCGCTGCTACAACCCGTTAAGAGCAGCGGTGTGGCGGCAATGATTAGCGCTAATAGTGTGAATAAGATTTTTTTAACCATTCCGTTGCGAACCATAAACATTTTTCTCCTTTTAATTTTATTTAATGTTGCAGTGAAACGATAATTACACTAAGCTTCCCTCCATAAAGACTAGTAAGAAAATGGCCAGAGCCGGTAAGATGCCTTGAAAATCTGCCAGCGGTGCGCCAGTCCTCTGGGTTCCAGAATCAAAAACAGGATGATTGCCAGACCGAAGACCATTGGTCCGAAACCGGTAGTAAAACCTGCCGGCAGCGAAAAGGTGTTTTCCAGCGTCGGCGCGATGAATTTAATTAGTTCCTGCAGGAAAATGATAAATATAGCCCCGAAAATCGGGCCGGTCGTCGTGCCCAGACCCCCGATGATAATCATACCGATATACAGGATGGAGTCTTTCATACTGAAAAACTCGGCGGTAATGGAACCGTACCAGTGCGCCATTAACGACCCGGCAATGCCTGCCAGGAAACAGCCGATGAAGAAAGCCAATAACTTGTAACGGAAAAGGTTGATGCCCATCACCTCGGCGGCGAGGTCGTTATCGCGGATGGCGACAAATGCCCTGCCGACTCTGGTGCGGGCTAGATTCTTGGCGGCAAAAATGACGATGATGACAATCGGCAGGAGAAGATAATAGAAATTTTTTTGCGTGCCGAACTCGATGCCCATAATGCTTGCCACAGGCGCGGTAATACCAAGGAAGCCGCCGGTCATATTATCCCAGTGGTCGATAACCCAGAGGATGATAAACTGGGCGGCGATGGTGCTGATTGCCAGGTAAAAACCTTTGACCCGCAGGGAGGGGATACCGAAAAGCATGCCGACCAGACCGGAAATGACCCCGGCACAGAGTATTCCCACGAGAAACGGCTGGTCGTATTTGCCTGTCAAAATGGCTGAAGTATAAGCGCCTACTGCCATAAAACCGGCGTGTCCGATGGAGAGTTGCCCGCAGTAGCCTGTAAGAATATTCAAGCCGGTGATGGCAATGATGGTGATGCCAATCAGGTTGGCGATACTCAGCCAGCGCATGCCGCCGTAGATGGGGAGGGTGAGTAGCACGATGATAAGCGCTAATAACAAGAACCGTTGTGTTTTGGTGCGGAAGATTGCCATATCCTCCGCATAGTTGAAATTCCTTGTCCCGGCAGGTAAATTCATGCTAAATCCTCTCTATGCGCTCTTCGCCGAATAAACCGTAAGGCTTAATGAACATTACAATGATAATAATGATGAATGGGATGACATCTTTCACACCGGGCCATGTCAGCGGTGTCAGATAACCGCCGCCGAGATTTTCTGCCAGGCCGATGATGGGACCGGCAATCATAGCGCCCAGGAATGAGTCCAGTCCGCCCAGGATAACTACCGAAAAGGCTTTCAATCCGGTGTGCACCAGTCCGTAGGTGATACCGCCGATACTGGACATCAGGATGCCGCCGACTGCTGCCAGCACACAGGCAAACATCCAGGAGCGGGAGAAAATTTTCGTGACCGGGATGCCGCAAGCCTGTACCGCTTTCTGGTCGTCGGCGGTAGCGCGCATGGCAATGCCCATCTTGTTGTATTTAAAGTACAGGGATAGCCCCCCGAACATGAGCAATGAAATGACTGCCGCCCAGAGATATTCCTGAGACACGACCGCCGTCCCGATGTGGATTGGCGTCTGCGGGAAAAGTCGTGGTAAAGCGGCGACGCTTTGCGGCCAGATGAAACTGACCAGACCTTCCAGGAAAAAGCCCAGTCCCAGTGTAACCGTGATTAAAGATAGTATCGGTTGGGCAATGAGCGGTCTTAAGATAATGCGTTCTATAATCCAGCCGAGAAGCAGCGATAATACGATGACAATCGGTAAGCCGAGCCACCACGGTAGTCCTGCGTCGGCGAGCATGCCGTAACTCATCCACGATGCGATGAGCACCAGTTGCCCCAGCGCCAGATTAGCCACGCCGCTGGATTTCCAGACCAGTACGAAACCCAGCGCTATCAGTGCATATACCATGCCTACGGTGATGCCGGTCAGGACGAACTGGAGCAATTGTGCCATTATTGTTATCCTTCTGTTACCGTTCTTATTTTAATACTGGTGCTGACATTGCCTTTGCGACCGTCCCTGTATGTCACCGGTGCATTTACCTGTATCTCATCTTTATTCTGGTAAACGGCGGTTATCAAATCGAAATAGCGTGCTTCCATGAATTCACGGCGCAGTTTCCGGGTGCGGGTCAATTCCGCCTCATCGGCATCAAATTCCTTATGCATCAGGACGAATTTATGAGTCCGGGACGATTCCGGCAGGTAGCTATTGACACGCCGGATGTCTTTCTGAATCAGGTCGGCGATTTCATCTTTTTGAGACAGGTCAACGAAGGTAGTGTAAGCTATGTGGTGTTTTTCTGCCCATTTCCCCACCATCGTGAAGTCGATATTGACGATGGCGGTAACGTAATCACGGTCTTTCCCGCCGATAACCATCGCATCCTTGATATACGGGCTGAAGCGCAGCCTGCCTTCGATATATTGCGGGGCATATTTTATGCCCGACCGCAATTCGCCCATATGGTCCATACGGTCCAGGAAAATCAAATGCCCTTTTTCATTCACGTTCACGGCATCGCCGGTGTGGCACCAGCCGTCGATTAATACCTCGGCGGTCTTCTGCGGGTTATTATGGTAGCCGCTGAACATCGAATCGCTTCTTACCAGAAGCTCGCCGGCACTGGTGATTCTGACCTCGGTGTTCACTGCCGGTCTGCCGACGCTCTCGAAATCGATTTCACCCTTGCCGTGAGAGGAAATAAGTCCGGCTTCGGTGCTGGCATAGTTCTGCCGTAATTCCACGCCGATGGCGTGAATCAGGCGGAAAGTATCCAGGCTGAGCACCGAGCTGCCCGTGACCGCAAACCTGACATTAATCAATCCTAATTTGTCCAGCAGCGGACGGAAAAGAAAATAGTAAGAGGGTATATAGATAAGCCGCCAGAAAATATTCGGCTTTTTGTTTTTGAATTTATAATCGGCGATTTTATGCCCGGCAGGCAAGAAAAAATTGTAGCAGAATCGTTTGAGGGGATGCGCATCGATCATCTTGACCTGAATTTCGCTGACCAGGCTTTCCCACTGTCGTGGTCCATAGATAACGAAGTTGGGTCCTATTTCCCGTGTGTCTTCCGCAATGGTCTCCGGCTCTTCCGGGAAATTCAGCACGGCGCCGGTCAGCAGGTGCGGGATGGTGGCGAAGTAGCTATCGCCCACCCATGCGGCGGGGAAGTTGGAAATCAGATTATCATCTGCTTTAATCGGATAACGGGCAATAAAACCCTGCGCGGTGCTGATGAGCGCTCTGTGGGACATTAAAGCGCCCTTGGGCAAGCCGGTAGTACCCGATGTGTAGTAGATGAAGGCAATGTCATCACCGTTGCCCCTGTCTATGTTTTGTTCGAAAAGGTCGGGATGGGTCTTTTCATATTCTGCGCCTAGTTTCATCACTTCTTTGAAACCAATCAGCATGGGGTCATCGTAGTTTTTCAAGCCTTTGGGGTCCCAGTAGATAATCTTTTTCAGCGCCGGCAAGTCCTGCTTGATTTCAAGGAACTTATCGGTCTGTTCCTGGTCATTGACAATGGCGAATTTAGCGCCCGAGTGGCTGGCAGTGTATTTCACCTCGGAGGGAATGGAATCGACGAAGATACCGGTGGTGATGCCGCCTGCCGCCTGTACGGCAAATTCACCCCAGAACCATTCCGGCTCGTTGTCACCGATGATGCAGGCGACATCACCGCGCTCCAGACCCAGGCTGATCAGTCCCAGCGAGAACTGCCTGACAATTTCGTAGTACTTGCGCCAGGGATATTTCTGCCAGATGCCGAATCGCTTCATACACATCGCCGTTTCATCCGCCCACTGGTCGTAATTGCGGCTAATGAGTTTGGGGATGGTATCTACTATTTTCTTTTTTGCCTGTTCGATGTCTCTCTGGCTTGCCATATTTCCTTTACTTCATATCGGGTAAAAAATAAGCACCC
>JAQTPO010000097.1 GCA_028712845.1 Dehalococcoidales bacterium
AATAACAGGCATCATCAAATATCCTTCTGGATACGATAATACCTACCATTATATACCAATCAAAGTGGAAACAATTAATCTTGCTTAGAAAGCCATTAATACCAGACACAAGCTCTTAACGCGCGCTGAAAGCTTTTGGCTTCTTAATCTTCTGGCTTCCGTAACGCCCTAACCCACCCCTTAATCTGGGATCAAGCAGGTCTCTTAATGCATCCCCGAGCATGCTGATGCCATAAACTGCAATACTGAGAGCAACACCAGGCCAGAGTGCCATCCATGGGGCTTTCAACATATACTTGCGTCCCGCGCCGCTGAGCATACCACCCCAGCTGGGATTCGGAGGAGGCACCCCAAATCCCAGGAAACTGAGTGAGGCTTCAGCCAGAATTGCGTAAGCCATATTCACAGTAAATAGTATGATAACTACCGGCATGATATTAGGCAGTATATGATAAATAAGTATTCTTCTTATGGGACTGCCCACGGCTGATGCCGCTTCTACATAGGTATTTTGTTTGATGCCAATAACAGCACTTCTAATGGTACGGGAACTGGCTATACCCCCCGAAATACCTAAAACCACTACTACCTGTAAAAGCCCAGGGCCTAGGATAGACATCACGGTTAAAAGTATGATAAGTGATGGGAAGCACATCCATGCATCAACAAACCTCTGGATTAAAAGATCTAACCTCCCGCCGATAAACCCGGAAATAACACCAAGAAGCAGAGCCACTACAAGATTTATCGCCGGGGCAGCTACACCAACCACCATCGAAATACGAGCCCCATAGATAACACGGGAAAGAAGGTCACGACCAAGTTGATCTGTGCCGAAAAGAAACTGTCCCGATGGAGACTCAAACATATGCTTTGCATTAATATCATTTACGCCATATGGAGCGACAAAATTAGCGAAAATACCAATAAATAGCATAGCCAGCACGACGACACCACCGAAAGTACCGAGTGGCTTTTCTTTGACTAATCTTATACCCAGATCAACCAGAAAAGAGTGGGGTTTCTTCTCATGTGCCTTATCTATGGGCTTACTAAATCCAATCGTAGACACTATTCTCCTTTTCTGTAAGCAAATATCACTATCTATAACGAATTCTAGGGTCAAGATAAGAATAGCTCACATCCACCGCTAAATTGGTTACTAACACAAAAGTAGCAATAAACAAGTTCACGCCCGAAATTATAGGGTAATCTCTCTTTTGGAGAGCATCTAACATCAGTGTCCCCATACCGGGCAAGTTAAATATCTGCTCCATAATAACTGTACCGGAAATCAATATCGGGATTTGCATACCGATCATCGTAACCACCGGGATAAGGGCATTTCGTAAAGTGTGTCTGATGACCACCACTCTCTCCGAGAGACCTTTTGACCAGGCAGTTCTGATATAGTCCTGTTTCAATACCTCCAGCATCATAGTACGAGTCATTCTCATCGTATTCCCTGAAGCATGTAAACCCATGATAAGCGCCGGTAGAAGAAACATTCCCAGATTGCCTAATAGATTATCGGAGAGCTTGATCAGTGTCATAGCTGGGGACCAGTGCCACCATATCGCAGGATAAACCATTATCAGCGTCCCCAGCCAGAAGTTCGGTACACACAGGAATAATATAGCGATACTTCTTCCCGCATGGTCACCAAGGCTATCCTGGCGTATTGCAGAGAAAATTCCTATAGGTATCGCAATTATCTGTCCTATAATGATTGCCAGGAAACCCAATTCCAGACTGACAGGTAAGCGTTGTTTTAGCTCGTCAATGACTGGGCGGTTTGTCCACAAAGACTGTCCGATATCACCACGTACCAGATTTCCCAACCACCGCCCGTATTGGACATACACCGGGACATTCAGACCGAGACGTTCCATCAGGGCTGCACGGTCAATCCTCGCAAGTCCTTCCTGGTCAGCGAGCATGATATCTACTGTATTTGCCGGAATGAACCTTACCAGAAAGAAGACTATTATTGTTACCAAAAATAGCGTAGGTATAACCAGCAATATCCTTCTAATTATATAAAACTGCATTTAACTACCTTTTAAACGTTCGTAGAATTATCCCCCCGCCCGCAGGGCTAACGCCCTGCGGGCGGACACGGGACTTTGTCCCTTTAGAATCACTGAAGCCTTAAATATGTTTGTGTCTGTCTGTTTATTTACTTATAAACGAGCATCACTATTTCTCACCCAGCCAAACACGTGCGAATATACCACCGGAGGCATGATATGCCAGTTCGAATTCTCCGTGGTAACCTTTTATCCATGGTTGTGCCACTACATACGAATTAGGAGTCATCGTCAATGGTATATAGAACACATTCTCCATAAGATAGAAATTCAGCTTCTTCATCAGCTCGTTTCGCTGCGCCTCATCTACTGTACTCTGAATTTTAGCCCACTGTTCTTCTGCTGATGGGTCAGTGTATTTCATGCGTCTCTCAGGCGTTATCATTCTAACAAAAGTAGTGGTGTAACTGGGAGTGCCTATGTCAGTCACTATCGCCTGAGGATATGCCCATGGACTTTGTCTCATAGTCGTATATATAGCATCTTCTTTAACTACGATATTCAGTTTAACGCCAATCTTGGACCATTGATTCTTGAGTATTTCCAACTGGTCGGTCGAATATAGTGTAGAAGTGACTATTTCCATAGTGAAACCCTGGGGATATCCTGCTTCGCTGAGAAGTTGCTTTGCCTTAGTCGGATTATTGGTATATATTTCCTGAATGTTTTGCGGCAGTTTATCGAACGGAGTATAAAGCGCGCTCCCCATTGCCTCATTCAAAATACTTATGTATCTCTCGGATTTTCCCGGTAGCATCTCTAACATTTCGGTAACATCTGACCCCATCGCCAGAGCCTTACGAACCTTCAGGTCACTGAACGGTGCGGTGTCCATTTGCATCGCGATAGCATAACCAAAATTAACTACCTCTCCCCACTGCAGGTCGGGCATCTCTTTAGCAAGTTGTTCCTGAGTAATGGGGTCGATCGGACGATATGTAACAAAATCTGCTTTGCCCGACCGTATTGCCGCCATTCTGGTAGATTCATCAGGGATGACCAGCTCTTTGATCTCGTCGAAATATGGTAACTGGTATCCAGGATGAAGCTCATCTGTTCCCCAGTAATCAGGGTTCTTTGTTAATCGGAAGATACTGCCGGAGACATAATCCGTCAGCAAATATGGTCCTGTCCCGCAGACATTATGCCAGTCTTCCATATCTCCGTAAGTCTTTATCACCTCGGGTGGATATATTGTGTTGTAATAGTCGTTTAGAATCAGTATCAGGGACACAAAATTAAATTTTTTAGCTTTAAAAACAAGCGTGTATTTATCTTTAACAATGATTTCTTGCATCGCATCCATGCCAGAACGGGGATTCCACGTTGTAACCTTGGTGAAGCCACTGCCGATACCATAACGCCGGTCAAAACAGTATTTTACATCCTCGGCAGTTACTTCCCTTCCATTCGCAGGAGGTTTATTCTGGAAATGAATACCTTTTCGCAGGTGAATGGTATAAGTAATACCATCCGCTGATACTTCCCAGCTTTCAGCTAGCGCACCTCTGGTGTTCCCCGGAGAGAAATAATAGCCATTAAGTGAATACTCTTTGGTTCCACCCGGACCTTTCGCCCGGTCTGCAATGCCAAGCGCTTCCAGGACAGTGTCACGTATGCGCTGTTCCCCTTGCCAGACAGAACGGAAGGGGTCAAAACTCCTTGTAATATCATATTGTTCGGCTACCGTTAATACACCGCCATATTTCGGTGTTTCCTTTGACGTGGGAGCGGCTGTAGTCGTAGGAGATGTAGTAGGTATCCAAGCAGGTGCTGTGGTCTGTGCCGTAGTAGGTGTGGTGGTAGGTGTTGTCGTACCAGTCGTCGTAGGTGTGGTAGTCGGTTCGGCTTTTCCGCACGAAGCTAAAATTAAAGAAAAGACTAACAATCCGCTAACCAACAACCATAACATCTTGTTTCTTGCCATAACTTTCCCCCTTTAAATAAAATAGTATTTGTAAATCACTATAAGATAGAAAGTGATATTGGTTATATCTTCACCTCCTCAAAGAGGCATGCCCATAATATTTTTGTCCAATGATAATTCCTCATAAGTTCACTGTCAGGTGCCTATTACAGTATGCAACTGTCCCCAATAACCATCACTTACTAACCACCCGTATTTGTTTCATGACGGCTTCTAGTTGTTTCTCTGCATATTCTTCAACTGTAAACCAGTCCTTTAATAACCAGCGTCGCAATGCCCATTCATGAGATAATGCCCAGATATTAAAGGCTAAAAGATGTGGGTCAGCCACTTGAAATTCTCCCGCTTCCACACCATCACGCAATAGATTTTCAAAAAATTGAATACAGTCTTTGATTGTTTGCGTAAGTTCTCGTAAATAAACACGGTCGATCACAAGCGATTCTCTAGTCAGGAATATGATGCCATATTGCTTTCTTTCGGCTTGGAGTAACCAGAATTTAATACATTCGCATAGAGCTTTCGTCGGTTTCACATTCCCGAGACTTTTATGAAAATCCAGTAATTCATGGAAATTGCCTAAACCTCTTTTAACAACAACACTGATTACATCATCTTTAGAATTAAAAAAATGATATATGCCCCCACTTGTTATATTTAAGGCATCCGCCAAATCACGCATCGAAGTTCCAGCAATGCCCTTTTTCAGAAACAACTTGATTGCTACATCTGCAATCTGCTTCCTGCGTTCCTCACGATTCCGCTCTGTCTCAATTTTTTTCGCCACTGATTTTGCTGCCTTTCCTTATACCATAGGCTCTGGAAACATACCTAACGTTAGGTATGTCGTGTCATTTTATATCATACCGTTTTACTTTGTCAATAGGGAATTTAACTATTATTTATTACACATATACTAAACGAAGCAGACCAGCAAACCGTAAATGCGGATAGCCCGCAACAGGTTCAGTAAATGTAAAAGAGGGGTGCAGTGCATTATCCTACCCCTCTTTGGTAACTATGCTTGAAGACTGGTTATTTCTCGTCTTTACTCCAATCTTCCGTCGGAGTATATTTGGCACCGACCGGTACCGGCTGTCTTTTTAATTCCCTTATATCCTTGAGTTCTCTACGTAAACTACATTGCAGGCATTGTGCAAACCAGCCATCCATATCGCGGTCAATAAACAGGTCGCCCCCGCAACGAGTGCAAGCCTTTAATTTCCAATGTAACATCTTACACCTCCTTTTATCACATCCGCACCACTACCTTGTAACGAAATTTTACAGAAATAGTTACTCGCTGTATGTGATAATGGTCTCATTTTGATGAGGAGGTGGGGCACATCTTATGAATGAATGGTAAAATTTCTAAATTCGGAGGTTAAAAATCAGGTTCAATATTCTTTGATAACGATTTCAAATGAGCAGGTGAGGGCGCCGGTGGGGCAGACTGCTTCGCAGGTAGTACACCAATGGCAATCTTCCGTTTCAACGATAGTAACAATTTTATTTATCATAACAATAGCGCCGCATTTGCAGACGCTGATACAAAGTCCGCATTGATTGCATTTTGCCTGATTAACCAAAGGCATTTCCGTCATCTACATGCCTCCATATATATACACTGTAATAAATCCTGAGACGCCTGTCTGTAACCTTTGTCTCAAACAGATTCCGCTACCATTTCCTCCAACGCTTTTTTGTCATTGACCAGAATACGCTGGCGTTCTATCCGGATATATCCCTGCTCTTCCAGGGTTTTCAGTGAGCGCGCTACTACCTCTCTGGCAGTGCCTGCCATTGCCGCCATCTCTTGCTGGGTCAGCCGCTGACCGGTGCCATCCGTAGTATGTGTCAGCAATATCTTCGCTACCCTACCCAGTACGTGCCGGAAAGACAGGTCTTCAACCAGGGTAACCAGATACCTCATTCTTTCTGCTAATACCTTGCTTGTATTTATGGCCACATCAGGATATCGCTGCATGATATTCTGAAGCCTATCCTTTTTTATCCCGTAGAGTGTAGCAGGTCCCAGTGCTTCGGCGCTGACGGGATTAGGACCACCATCGAAGATAGGGATATCATTGAGGGCTTCTCCCGGCCGAGCTATGCTGAGAATCTGCTCTTTCCCCTGGGATGAAGTCTTAAAGACCTTCACCACACCGGCTGCAACGAAGAACAGAGTATCCGATAATTCACCCTCCAGCAGAATAACCTCACCGCGCTGAACCATTTTTTCGGAGAAAGCCTGTTTAATAGCATCCAGTTCAGCGCTATTTAACACCGAAAAATAGGATATGGATTTCAAGAAATTTATGTCTATGGTCATTGTTTTGTATCTGTCTGACGCTGTTATTATGTCACATTATACCAGCTTCTGACAGCACGGGCAATGACGCTATGATGTGCCTTATTTGTGTGACTAAGATTACTGAATACGTATCAGTTACAATCTAGAATGAAACTGTGGGAGAGTGAAAGAGGGGGGAAAGGAGTCCCTTCTTGTTTGACTTCAGGGACTCCTGATTTATTTTCAGGACTTGATATCACCCTTCATACCAATCGTTGTTTCTTTAAACGGCATTTTTTTACCACTGGATTCGATGGCTTTCTTCGCCATGAAAACCAGCCCGGAGCAACACGGTACTTCCATATGCAGGACTGTCAGACTCTTGAGTCCTGAGTGGGTTATTATCTGTGTCAGCTTTTCCAGATGAGCCTCAAAATCGTCCAGCTTGGGGCAAGCCACCAGCAAGGCATGGTTTCTTAGAAAATCCTGATGAAAGCCAGCGTAAGCAAACGCCGTGCAGTCTGCCGCCAACACCACATCTGCGCCCTGCAAGAAAGATGCCCTTGCCGGTATCAGTGCCAACTGCACCGGCCAATTACGAAGTTGAGACGACTGGAAATCGGTCTGATGTTCCGACTCATATCCGCATCTTTCAATCTCCTGTACAGTTGCCGAAGAACACCCGCAAGCGAGTTTTTCGCCTTCAGCATCTCCTTGATGATGCTTCGCTTCTATTTCATCAAATTCTTCCGCATGTCTTTCCTCGATGGTGATTGCACCCTGTGGACATTCACCCAAACAAGCGCCGAGTCCATCACAGTATTTCTCACTGACCAACCTTGCTTTACCATCGATGATTTTCAAAGCACCCTCAGCGCATGAAGGAATACAATCACCACAACCATTACACCTTTCTTCATCAATCTTGACAATTTTTCTAAGCGTTTTAACTGTCATCAGACTCTTTCTTCGTTTTTCGTTCGGGTGATTCTTTCCCGTCTTCACCCATCAATTGCTTCCAGTGCTCTTCACCTAGGCACTGCCGCGCCGAAGCGCACCATTCGATACAGGAAG
>JAQTPO010000098.1 GCA_028712845.1 Dehalococcoidales bacterium
ATTTATCGCCACATACAGCAGAGCCATATGCACGGGTCTCCGGATGGCCCCTGGTTCTTTATCATCGCCCGCAATGATGTTGATAAGAAAGAATTTCAACTGATGGGCATTACCGATACCGCAATGCTGAGACCGCAGGTGTTTGCCATGCAGGATGGCGAGGTGCAGATTGGCTTGATTTGCTCGGAGAAGCAAGCCATCGATGCCACTCTGCACAGTCTGGCGGCGGAAGATAAGAGATTTTGTCCCATTGCGGATAACTACTGGAACGCCCGCGGCGGCAGTGCCACCGATGGCGGTACATTCATCTTCACGGTGAAGGATTCCGGAAAAGGAGATGGATCTAAAAAACTTGTCTGCACCAATAAATTCGGTGATGTAATCACGACCGCCGATAGCTCGAAGCCGTGTATTCTGTCTAATAATGAAATCAGACACAAAATTAGTATAGACCCGGCTAAAATGAATACGCCGGAAATCAAAGCATATTGCCATCGGCATATGACTGATTGGTCATACGCATCTCTGCGGAGTTTTTGTCGGCAATTGGTTGAGCTTGCGAGCCATAGTGACGCAGACAAAGTAAAGGCGATTGAAGTCCTGACATATTTGAATGATATACGGATGCCTCCTGGCGATAAGAAGCGCAGTCTCGTATTGCAGATTATCAGGGAAAGTTTGACCGTTATTTTCGGCGCTACTCCGAAGTTAGGGGGCGAGGCGCAGAATATTTACAGGTATATCGATTGGGAAACTCGCAATAGTCTGCGTGCGCCTCAGGGAAACGAGACCGTGCTGGTACTGAACGGCAAAGCATTCCCGCCGGAGGGTGATGAGTGTGACGCCCGCCTGATTGTTGCGGCTTATAAATTGGGCTGGAAACAGTTTATTGCCTACGGCTATAAAGGACAGCGTTTCTGCGGTTGCGGCTTATCCGCGAGTTCGGATAGTGTGCGCATCGATGTCTATGATAGCTCCGGCGATTATCTGGCATCCGGCATCGACGGACTGGAAATTTACGTTCACGGCAATGCCCAGGACCAGGTAGGGCAAATTATGAAACAGGGCAAGCTGGTCATTTATGGAGATGTCGGGCAGACATTTATGTATGGTGCCAAGGGCGGTGAGGTTTATGTGATGGGTAATGCCGCCGGTCGGCCGTTAATTAATGCCGTAGGACGACCGCGTGTCGTCATTAACGGCACCTGTCTGGACTATCTGGCTGAGTCGTTTATGGCAGGCGACCCGTTGAACGGCGGCGGCTTTGTGATTATGAACGGCATCGCTTTTGACCGCGATGGCAAGATGGTTATTCAAGGTTCGCCGTACCCCGGCTCTAATCTGTTTTCCTTAGCCTCCGGCGGTGCTATTTATCTGCGCGACCCTGATAAGAAAGTTGTCGAGGAACAGCTTAACGGCGGCGAGTTCGTGGCTTTGAGCGAGAAGGATTGGGATTTGATTTTCCCCTACCTGAAAGAAAACGAACGGCTCTTCGGCATCAAGACAGATGACCTTTTGACCGTAAATGGCGTCAGAAGAAATTATGCGGATGTTTATCGCAAAGTGCAGGCGGTCAAGCTCGATGTTCTCTCCGCCAAGACACAGGCAAAGCCATCCACGCGGGAGTATGCCGGCGTCATCCCGGAAGGCGAAGACGCCGACGAGTAGCGCTGCTTGTATAGAAGTATATCTTTATCTGTAACTCTCTCCCTTTGAAAAAGAGCTTGCCTTGAGTCTGCCGCAGGAGTGAACTCAGTAGAGCAGGCGTTCTCGCCTGTCGCACCATAGCACATTTGGAACAACCTTTCCGGATATAGCCTCGAATACACGGCACAAATAGCTTTCATTCAACAGCTTGACAAAACGTAAAGAATATTTCTATAATGTGGCATCCGCAAGAAGTTGAATGAACATTCGGTCAATAAAAGCTGGAGCAAGAAATATGTCACACCGCGTACGTACCATGAGCAAGGATAAAGAACTGGTAGAGCGTCAGCGAAAGCTAATAATGAAATCAGCTATCAAAGTGTTTTTACAGAAAGGCTATAATAAAGCCACCATGCGCGAGGTCGCAAAGGCTGCCGGTATGGCGCCCGGTAATATTTACCACTACATTGGGACCAAGGATGATATCCTGCATTTGATTAGTATAGAAGCCAAGACCAGTATCAAACTCATGAAAAAAGCGTTAAGAGAGCTAAAAGGCAAAAACGCCGCCGAGACTCTGGAACAATCTATACGGCTTTACCTGCAAGGCTCCGATAACTCTCCCCAGGCCCGCCTGTTCTATAACCGGGAAATACAAAATTTTTCACATGAAGACCGGGCGATGCTGATGAACACAGCGGGCGCTTATACGAAATTCTTCGAAAGGTTGATTCGGAATGGCATAAAAAGTGGTGAGTTCAAAGTAGCGCATCCGTTCCTATTGGCTCATAACATTTACTTTATCTGCGAAGATTGGGCATTGAGAAGATGGAACCTGCGCCGGGAGGGAGACTTCACTGTGAAACAGTATGCCGACCAGCAAATTGATTTGATAATGGGTTTATTAACGGCGTCCGGCAAAGGGAAATAGACTGCCATGAAAAGACGCAGAAAATTTCTTAATTGATAATACCAAACAAAAATGAATTGCCTTGACATCTATTATGTATCGGTATTGAGCAATTGTCACGGGTTATCCGGTTTGAATTCTCTAACTATCAGCAACATTTTAATAATAACTCGGAGGTAGATACGATATGAGCGCCAGGACGTTCCCTGAGTACAGTACAAGGTATCCTTTGCTCCTGACCACTATTATGAAGAGGCCGGTAGGACTGTATCCGGATGATATCGGCATCGTTTACCGGAACGATGATGGCGAGTATTTCAGATTTACCTGGAAGGAGTGGTACCAGCGTACCTGCCAACTTGCAAATGTTCTCAGAGTTCTGGACGTGAAGCCGGCAAAGCCTCCTCAACATGGTGATAGAGTAGCGACAATGGCGCTGAATCACCATCGCCATCTGGAACTTGTCTATGCGGTTTCTTGTTTTGGAGCGGTGGCGCATCCCATCAATGTAAGACTTTCTCCCGAACATATCATCTACACCATCAACCATGCAGGGGACAAAGTTATATTTTTTGATGATGTCTTTCTCCCGATGTTAGAGACAATTTACGATAGGATAAAATCCACAGTCCAAAAATTCGTTTACATATCCGATAAACCCGGAAAACCAAAGACCCGGATAGCGCCTCTTTATCTTTATGAAGAACTATTGAAAGAACAGCCGGCAAATTTCGAATGGCCCTTTCTGGACGAAGATACTTATGCTACTCTCTATTACACTACCGGCACGACCGGCTTACCGAAAGGGGTTATGTTCACACATCGGCAACTTTATCTGCAATGTGTGCACCTGGTATTAGATCACTTCGCCAGCCCAAAACCCGTCGGTACGCTTCCGGAACCGGTTATCAATATGCTGTTAAATGTACCGATGTTTCATATCCATGCCTGGGGGTCGCCGTACTACGAAGTTTTCAATGCCAACAAGTTAGTTTTCCCCGGTAAATTTACCCCCCGGTCATTCTGTGAACTTACGGAAAAGGAGCAGATAACCTCTACGGGGCTGGTGCCTACTATGCTGGCGATGCTCATCGAGTACAAGGACATTAAGAAATATGACTTGAGTAGCCTCAGGCGGGTTTCTATTGGCGGTGCGGCTCTGCCGTTAGGTTTGAAAGCTAAGGCTGAGGCATTAATCCCCGGATTCGCCATAACATCCGGCTATGGTATGACGGAGACAGCTGCCGGCTCACTTGCCCCCAGTATCAAGCGCAATATGCTTAACTGGCCCAAAGAAGAAATCGATAAAGTCAGAGTCAAGACAGGTTTACCTTTTCCCGGGATTGAAGCTCAGGTTATCGATAAAGAAGGAAAGCCGGTGCCGCACGATAACGAAACTATCGGTGAGATTATCCTCAGAGGTCACTGGGTTATGGAGCAGTATTACAATGACCCGGAGCGGACTGCCACTGCATGGAGAGATGGCTGGTTCCATACCGGCGATGCTGCTAAAATCGATAAAGACGGCTATGTCATAATCGCTGACAGAATCACCGATGTAATCCGGAGCGGCGCTGAAATGGTGCCCACGGTTTTACTTGAGAATCTGACCTGCTCGGCTGATTTTGTCCTTGAAGCAACCTTTGTGGGCGTGCCGGATGAAATGTGGGGCGAAAGACCGATGGCGATTATCAAACCTGCGCCGGGGACTAATCCCACGGCGAAGGACTTTATGACATTCCTTGAAGAAGAGGGTGTAGCCACCGGTAAAATCACCAAGTGGATGTTGCCTGATTATGTTGTTTTCACCAACGACATTCCTAAAACGAGTGTCGGCAAGTATGATAAGATTACCATACGCAAGCGACTGGAAGAGTTTAAGAGCAAAGCCACCAAAGTGCAATAACCGGCACTCATTGAGTTCTTGAACGGGCTGTAGTCTTGTTTGCGCCGTAGCGCTTCTTCATGCACTACAACTTCGCCAGACCGCATAGGACGGTTGCTAATCCTTATCCCCGCACTTCCTCTAGGGCAGCCGGAATAAGTGACCATATCTGGACAATAGAGGAAATCGTAAAGCTGATTGATTAGTTACTTCTGACCCATTACCCAATTCGTGCCAAATTTGACAAAGAATTCTGCGTAGATTAAAGTACCCTTACTTTAATCTATGAAACCGCCGCTATTATCCAAAAGCAAATACCTTAACGGACTGCAGTGCTTCCGGTACCTGTGGTTGCTCTACAACGACCCGCAACAGGTGCCGGAGACCGATTCTGTCACCCGGTTTAGATTCGACCAGGGGCATCAGGTGGGGGAACTGGCAAAGAAGCTGTTTCCCGACGGCATAAACGTACCAACGGATAATTTTAACGATAATATCACGCAGACCGGAGAACTTCTCAAACAAAACAGGGCTTTGTTCGAGGCGGGAATCCTGTCGGATAGCATTTATGCCCGCATAGATATTCTTAACCCTGCCGGTAACGGCGAATGGGACATCATCGAAGTTAAAAGCGCGACGGAAGTAAAGGATGAGCATATACAGGATGTAGCTTTCCAGAGATTCTGCTGTGAAAAGCAGGGATTGAAAATCAGGAAATGTTACATCGCTTACATCAATAACAAATATGTGAGACACGGCGAGATTGACCCTGCGCAAATCTTCATTATGGAAGATGTAACTGAAGCTGTCAGTAGAACTGCTGACGGGATTGAGGATAGAATTGCGGAAATGTTCAGGGTCATTTCCGCGGCAGAGTGTCCGGCTGTATTAGTCGGCAGTCAATGCGGTGCCCCATACCCCTGTCCGGTAACTTTGTGCCAGCAGTCCCTGCCGGAAAACACAATTCTGAATCTATATCGTGCCGGCAAAAAGAAGTACGAATTCTTGCATAAAGGTGTCCTTTTCATTAAAGACATCCCGGAGGACTTTAAGCTGACAAAGGCACAGCAGATACAAAAATCGTGCGATGTTTCCTGCCAACCTCATATCGATAAGGCTTTTATCGCAAACTTTCTGAACACGCTGCAACCTCCCCTGTATTACCTCGATTTCGAAACGTTCAGCACGGCTTTGCCGCTGTTCGAAGGCACCAGACCGTACCAGCAAATTCCCTTCCAGTTTTCCGTGCATCTGGAAACGTCCGACCATACCCTGCCGGTATTCGAGGGAATCAGGCATTACCAACAAGCTCCGTTTCAGTTCTCGGTGCAAGTCACAGTGGAGGAAAAGATGAAGCTGGTGCATTACTCTTTCCTGGCAGACGGTGCGGAAGACCCGAGACCGCATTTGTTAGCCCACTTGAAGAATGTCCTTGGCGATAGCGGGAGTATTGTCGTCTATAATCAGAGCTTTGAAAAACGAGTTTTAGCAGAATCAGGCGAGGCTTTTCCTGTTTATCGGGAATGGGTGGAAAGCGTGAGCGATAGAATCGTTGACCTTTATGAGCCTTTCAGAAAGTTCGATTACTATAGTCCTCTCCAGCAGGGCAGCGCCTCCATCAAGGAAGTTTTACCGGCAGTTACAGGCAGGAGTTACAAAGGAATGCCGGTTGCCGGTGGTGAAGATGCCAGCTTGGCATACCTGAGACTGGCGTATGGCGATATCGATGCTGGGGAGAGAGACCAGTTAAGGTCAGACCTGGAGAAATATTGCGGTCTCGATACCGAAGGTATGATTTGGATTATAAACAAATTAAAGGAACTGCAATAACAGGAGGAAGCGATGAGCGAGAACAAAGCACCCGGCGGCTACAATGGCAAAATTTTACGAGTAAATTTGACCAGTAACAGTATCGTTACTGAAGAAATCGGGGATGCCTTTTGCAGGAAGTATCTGGGCGGCGCCGGCTTCATTGCCTATTTTCTTCTGAAAGAATTACCGCAGGGGGTTGACCCGCTGGGTCCTGATAATAAGCTTATCTTCGCCAACGGACCCCTGACGGGGACTCACCTCCCGGGAAACGCACGCCACTGCGTCGGCGCAAAATCGCCTTTAAGCAATACCATTGCCAAGGCTGAGGTCGGCGAATTCTGGGGGCCTGAACTCAAATTTGCCGGCTATGATGCCGTGATTATCGAGGGGAAGGCGGCTAAGCCGGTTTACCTGTGGATAAATGACGGTCAGTCGAGCATCAGGGATGCTTCCCATCTGTGGGGCAAAAATACCAAGGAGACACAGGATACCATCCGCGCCGAACTGAATGATGAGAAGGTGCGGGTGGGAATGATAGGTCCCGCCGGCGAAAATCTGGTGCGCTATGCCTGTATTATGCACGGTCTGTTTGATGCTGCCGGTCGGGGCGGGCTCGGAGCGGTAATGGGTTCCAAGAATCTGAAAGCAATCGCCGTCAGAGGTCATAAAGCGGTACAGGCGGCAGAGCCGGAGCGTGTCAAAGAGGTAAGAGAGTGGGTAAATGCTAATCTCGATTCGTTAAGAGGCTTCAAAGAGTTCGGTACCGGCGGTGCGATGGCTGGTTTCGAGGCTACCGGGAATTTGCCGGTGAGAAATTTCCGCGATGGCTTATTCCCCGCCGTAAATTTAATAGACGGCAAGGCAATAAGAGACACTATTAGAATCGGGATGGATGGCTGTTTTGCCTGCCCGGTGCGATGCAAGAAAGTAGTGAAAGCGGAAGCGCCATATACCGTTGACCCTGCCTACGGCGGTCCTGAATATGAAACCCTTGCTTCATTAGGGTCCAATTGCGGCATC
>JAQTPO010000099.1 GCA_028712845.1 Dehalococcoidales bacterium
GTTGACAGGATGTGCTTTTTGTTTTATTATACCTAGCAAGTCTAGGTATGCTTGCCTATGTAGTTAATAGACAAGCAAGGAGGAATTGATGAAACGGTGTATGGGAATGATTGTTGCTTTGGTAGGAGTGGCAAGTCTTGTCTTAGGTATCATATTTATCGTACAAGCCGGCTCTGCAAGGCAGGAAGTCGCTGATTCGATAGCGCCCCTGAAAATATCAGAGGTAAATGCCAAGTACGATGCAGTTAAAGCGAAGCAGGCACAGCTAATGTCGGCTGAGGAACCCAAAATACAGGCAGGTCAAGCCCAACCAAGCGCTATGTATAACTATCTTACAGTACAGAAAGTCGGATTGGGATTAACCAGGACTAATATCGGGGTTGCCGGGTTCTTGCAGACCAGTGGAATCATAGATATCATACTGGGTATCGGTTTGTTATTAGCCGGTATGGCGATGCTCAAAAAAACAACCACCTAGTCAATATCAAAGCTGTTCATAACCGTATCAAAGATTTGTCTTCTCTTAAGCGTGGTGGGATGACAAAAACATAGACTCTGATTCCATAGTAAGTTATAATGACTTTGTTTATGCGCACGCTTTATATTGTGGCAACCCCAATCGGTAATCTGGAAGACATCTCTCTGCGCGCTCTGCGTGTTCTGAAAGAGGTCAAACTCATTGCCGCCGAAGACACCCGGAAGACAAGCCGCTTACTGACCCATTACCGGATTAGCACGCCGATGACCAGCTACTACGAGCACAATAAATTGGTCAAGCTCAACCGCATGCTGAGCTATCTGGATGAAGGAGATGTAGCGCTGGTCTCAGAGGCAGGAATGCCGGGCATCTCCGACCCCGGTTATGAGCTAATAGCAGCGGCTTTAGAACACGGCATACCTGTCGTGCCTTTACCCGGTGCCTCGGCAGTAACCACAGCGCTGGCTGTTTCCGGTCTGCCCACTGACAGGTTCACCTTTTTAGGCTTCCTGCCGAATAAATCCACCGGACGGCGGCATCTGCTGGAAAGCGTCAAAATGGAAAAAGGCACACTCATCATTCTGGAAGCGCCGCACCGCCTGCAAGCCTCATTGAAAGACATCCTATCAGTTTTGGGAGACAGGCGGATGGCGGCTTGCCGTGAGCTTACAAAAATCCACGAGGAAATCTACCGCGGTACTATCAGTCAGGCAATTTCACACTTCACTGCACCGAAAGGCGAATTTACACTGGTCATCGAAGGTAACAGGGAAACAACCCAGCCCGTGCTCACTGAAGAAATCGGGGGGAAACTTAAGGCTTTACACCACTCCGGCGTCTCTGCTAAAGAAGCGATTGCCGGGCTAGCCGCCGAAACCGGTTTATCCAAGCGCGAGCTTTATCGTGCGTGGCTTGAGCAAATTTGAGATTATTAGTGTATATTATTATAAGGACAATATCTACTGTTGGGAGGAATTAAGGTGAGAAGAGGTTGTATTTCACAGGGAAATATTCAGTGCGATAGTTGCGGGATGACCGTGCCGTACGCCGGGCGGTATATGACGGTTGAAGAGAAAGACGGGGCAGAAAACGGCGAAGACGGTGAGACAAAAAACTATTGCGTAAAATGTTGCCTCGAAAAAAAGTATGCCGAATACCGTGAGGAGAAAGGGGAGAAGATTTTAACCTTCTTCTACGAAGAGAAAAAACTCCCCGCAAGCTAGAGTTGCAATTGTCTCTTCTCCCTTGAGGGACGAGGAGAATATTCGATAGGGTAAGGGATAAATGAGCGAGAGAATCTTGGTTTGTGTTGCCTGGCCATATGCTAATGGCTCGGTACATGTGGGACAAATGGCAGGGTGTTTTCTACCGGCTGATATTTTCGCCCGCTACCATCGCGTGAAAGGTAATGAAGTTCTGATGGTATCCGGCTCTGACCAGCACGGTACTCCTGTCACCATCAAGGCAGAGGTAGAAGGCAAGACCCCGAAGCAGGTAGTGGATTTTTATCACAACGAATTTCTTGATACCTGGCGGCGGTTCGGCATCACCTTCGACCTGTTCACCAATACAAGCACCGCCAATCACGCTCAGGTAGCGCAGGACTTCTTTTTGAAACTGCTGGAAAAGGGTTATATCTATAAGGACAGCGTGTCTCAGGCATACTGCGAAAAATGCCAGCGCTTCCTCCCCGACCGTTATGTAGAGGGAACCTGCCCCTTCTGTAAATCACCCAACGCTCGCGGCGACCAGTGTGAAGCCTGCGGCAAACCGCTCAACACACCTGAATTAATCGGCGGACGTTGCCGGCTGTGCGGCACAGCGCCGGTTTACCGTGATTCGGAGCACTTTTTCCTGAAATTGACCGCTTTTAACGAGCCGCTATTAGCATGGATAAAACAGCAGAACCACTGGCGCTCGAATGTAGTGAATTTCACCACCCGCTATCTGGAAGAAGGCTTGAAAGACCGCGCCATCACCCGTGACATCGAATGGGGCGTGCCGGTGCCGGTCAAAGGCTACGAACACAAACGACTCTACGTCTGGTTCGAGGCGGTTATCGGGTATCTGTCAGCCACCAAAGAATGGACAAAATCAAGCGGCAATGAAGAGAAATGGCATGATTTCTGGCAGAAAGGATGTCGCAGCTACTACTTCATCGGCAAGGATAATATCGCCTTCCACACCATCATCTGGCCTGCGATGTTGATGGGTTACGGCGGACTTAATCTTCCTTTCGATGTCCCCGCCAATGAGTTCCTGACCATCGAGGGCAAGAAGGTCTCCACCAGCCGCAACTGGGCAGTCTGGATGCCCGATTATTTGAATAACTATGCACCCGACCCATTACGCTATTTGCTGTCCGCCAATATGCCGGAAACCAACGATTCGGACTTTTCCTGGCGGGAGTACGTGCGCCGCAACAACGATGAACTGGTTGCCACCTATGGCAACCTGGTGCACAGGGTTTTGACTTTCACTTACCGTAACTTCGATGGCAAAGCGCCGACACCGCAGGGCACAGATGGCGCCGACCAACGATTAAACACCCTGTGCGATGAGGTTTTCAAGGATGTGGATAATTATCTCGCACACTGCGAATTCAGGCAAGCGCTCAACCGCGCTATGTTCTTAGCCCACGAGGCAAACCGTTACCTCGATGGCAAAGCGCCATGGAAATCATTTAAAGTGGATAAGCAGATGGCGGCTAATTCCCTTTATACGGCTATAAGAGCTATTTCCGCCTTGAAGACAATGTTCTATCCCTTCCTGCCTTTTAGCTCCCAGAAAGTACACGAGTATCTGGGCTTCGAAGGTAAAATCGAAGATTCCGGCTGGGAAATATGCGCGCCCAAACCGGGGCAGAAACTGCTCGAGCCGCAAGCCCTGTTCACCAAGTTCGATGACGAACTGGTTGAAAAAGAAACTCAGAAGCTCGGCCACTGAAAAAAGAGAGAGGGAAGCCTTTGGAACTGAATGAAATCTATGCGCCCATTCAGAAAGACCTGATAGCGGTAGAGGAACGGCTGAAATCGTTTGGTGTTGTTGACGCTCCCTGGTTAAATGATTTACTGGGTTACGCTTTGAAAGGCGGCGGTAAACGGCTCCGCCCTGCCCTGGCGATTCTCTCCGCCAGCTTCTATGATTACAACCTGGAACGCCTGATGCCGATGGCAATGTCAGTGGAATTAATGCACCTGGCAACACTGGTGCATGATGATACAATCGATAACTCCTTTGTCCGCTGGGGCAGACCGACTGTTAACAAGGTGTGGGGTATGGAAAAAGCAGTCCTGTTGGGCGATTATCTCTTTGCTAAAGCAGGCGCGCTGACTGCCGAGACGGAAAATATCCGGGTTATCAAACTCCTCCCCCAGACCCTGATGATAATCACCAATGGAGAACTGGCACAGGCAACCAGCGCCTTCAAACTGGAACAAACACGGGAACACTATTTCTTCAGAATCGCCTGCAAAACAGCGGCTCTTTTTGTCTTTGCCACCGAATCCGGAGCCGCATTGAGCAAAGCGCCGGAAAAATCCATTCAAATATTGCACGACTATGGCTACAATCTGGGAACTGCCTTTCAAATCATCGATGATATCCTTGATTTCATCGGGACGGAGAAAGAGATGGGCAAACCGGTCGGCTCTGACCTCGCTCAGGGCACCGTTACCCTGCCGGCTTTGATGCTGATGGAACGATACCCGGAAGACAATCCGGTGAAAAAACTCTTTCAGGGTGGGGATAAAAAAGAGAACATCAAACAGACAATCGAAATGGTGCGTAACTCAAACATCATTCAGGAGTGTTTTGACGTTGCTTCCGAATACCGCACCAAAGCCTGTCAGAATCTAAAAAAACTACCCGAAAAAGAAACCCGCACTGCGTTGATGAATCTGGCAGATTTCATCGTAACCCGCAGAAGATAATCTCAATTAGAATTGTCATTCCGTGCACTTGTCCCGTTCCTGAATCTAGTTCAGGACAAGACTTGTTACGGGATGAAACGGAATCCGGTTTTGTTATTCTGGATACCAGCCGGGGTTTACCCCGCACGAGATGCAAGGCTGGTATGACACAAAAGAAATTGCCATTACTTCGACACATTAACTAAACTCGGTGTGGATAATTCGGAGCAAGGTCGATACAGAATCCGGTTGACTAACCGCCATCTAAAAAGCTACCGTCTTCATAGGTCTCTATCTTATGAGTCGGCAGGGATTCTTTGAAACGATTGATGATGTACTGACAAGCGGCAAAACCCTCTGCCCGATGACCTGCCGCTACCGCCACCACCAGATTAATATCCCCTACCCTGAGTTTGCCGATGCGGTGTGTGAAGGCAATATTTTCCACCTGCCACTTCTGTTTGGTTTCGTTGACAATTTCCCGCAATCTGTTTACGGCTTTACCGTCTCTGTCCTGATATTCCACCGAGACAACTCTTTTGCCGTGGGAATTATCGCGGATTAAGCCGACATAGGTTGCCACACAACCACTGCTAACTGTTTTAGCACGATTGATTACCTGCTCAGGAGATATCGGTTCGCGGGTAATCTCAATCATAATGGCTGCTAGTCCCGTTTGGTCGGTGGCTCTGAGACAATACTGATGGTTGGCATAGCGCCGCCACCGCCGGTAGCAGTTTGCGGCTTTAAGGTTACACCCGGCGCAGGCTGAGGAGCCTTGGCTTCCGGTTGTGTTGTCTCCGGGGGCATTGTCTCAACTAACTTAGGTGGGAGCGTCTCTCCTCTGAAAAGCGCTTCCAATTCGTCAAGGTCCAGCGTTTCTCTGGAGATTAAAGCCTCACTTAGTTTCACAAGGAGTTCTTTATTCTCCTTCAGAATCTTAGTAGCGATGGACGAGGCTTCGTTTATAATTCTGTTAATTTCTCTATCTATCTCAAGAGCGGTTCTCTCACTGTAGTCCTTAGTCTCAGAGATTTCCCTGCCGAGGAATACCAGTTCCTGTTTATCTCCATAAGTGCGCGGACCAAGCATATCACTCATGCCGAGATCAGTCACCATTTTACGCGCCAACCCTGTGGCTTGCCGCAGGTCACTGGAAGAACCGGAAGAAGCTTCATTATAAATAAGTTTCTCCGTACACAATCCGGCTAATGATACCGCTATACCATCCGTTAATCTGGATTTGGACCAATAAGCTCTGTCTTCTGGAAGCATTCTGGTATAGCCACCTGCCACACCGCGGGCGATGATAGACACTTTATGGGGCGGGTCAGCATTAGGTAGCATCTTCGCCACCAGAGCATGTCCCGCTTCGTGATAGGCGGTGAGCTCTTTGTCTTTAGGACTCATTCTTTTACTGCGCCGTTCAGGACCCATACTAACCTTATCGATGGATTCTTCCATCTCTTTCATTTCAATAGTTTTCTGACCGTGCCGGGCGGCGAGAATCGCCGCTTCGTTTACCAGGTTTGCAAGGTCGGCGCCGCTGAAACCGGCGGTCTCTTTTGCTATCGTATCCATATTGACCGATGCGGCGATAGGTTTATTCCTGGTATGGACTTTCAGTATGCCAGCGCGTCCGGTCACATCGGGCAGGTCAAGCACTACCCTGCGGTCGAAACGTCCGGGTCTGAGAAGCGCCGGGTCGAGGATATCCGGACGGTTGGTCGCCGCCAGGATAATAATGTTTGTATTGGTATCAAAACCATCCATTTCGGTCAGAATCTGATTGAGGGTCTGCTCGCGCTCATCGTGACTACCGCCTAAACCGGCACCGCGATGACGTCCCACTGCATCTATTTCATCGATGAAGATAATACAGGGAGCATGACGCTTTGCCTGTTCAAACAAATCGCGAACACGGGAAGCGCCCACACCGACAAACATCTCTACGAATTCACTGCCGCTGATAGAGAAGAAAGGCACACCGGCTTCTCCTGCAATGGCTTTCGCAAGTAGCGTTTTACCGGTGCCGGGAGGTCCCACGAGCAATATACCGCGTGGAATACGCGCCCCGAGAGCCGTAAAACGCTCGCGGGTCTTCAGGAAATCAACCACCTCATGCAGTTCCTGCTTGGCTTCATCGACTCCTGCCACATCATCGAATGTTACTTTAGGTTTATCTCCGGGGAATAAACGGGCATTGCTCCGCCCGAAACTCATCGCCTGATTATTGACGCCTCTGGCGCGGAAGAAAAGGAAGAACATCGCCACAATAAACACCACTATTAAGCCGTAGGTGAGAAAAATACCTAACCAATCGATACCACCGGGTTTGATAACATAATCTACGCCGGTGAGCTTCAAATCTTTGATGTCGAAGAGTCCGACATCACCTTTGTAACTCTTCAGTTCTTTCTCATCGGTGGTGGTAATATTCAAATACTCGCCATCGACTTCGATTTTCTTGATTTCACCAGCCTGAGACATAGTAACAACCTGGCTGATGGGAATCTCCTGAGGCTTGTCTGTCGGCACCGTCCGGAACACCCAGAAAACCATAGCGATTACACAGGCAAAAATCAGTAAATATACTACACTTATATTTCGCACTTTGGGTTGTTTCATTTTAACCTCTGGTAAGCCGATAGGCTTCAATTACATTATACCAGTTTTGATTCAAAGTAAATAGCAAATGCGGCTCGGTACTTTAGTACAGGCTCGCATACCGACCGCATAGCAAGCGCACAACACATTGATTTCATGCGCCTGACATGATATACTTTACCGTGTAAAGCGTTGAAGGAGAAGAGTAAGG
>JAQTPO010000100.1 GCA_028712845.1 Dehalococcoidales bacterium
ATCTATTGAAGGCAACGGTATTTTGGCCGAGTGTTTAAGAGCCGGATTATTTTGCAGCAATGCTACATTGGCGAACAAAGAAGGGCGACATGAAATAATCGGGGACCCCACTGAGGGGGCTTTGGTAGTTGCTGCCGCGAAAGCGGGTATCACCGAAAAAACAGACAGATTAGATGAGATTCCTTTTGAATCCGACCGTATGTATATGGCCACCTTACACAAAAACGGCCAATCGAATCTCTTATACTTCAAAGGTTCACCGGAAGTAATTTTGAAGATGTGTCGCTATCAGTTAGATGAGGATGGTATAGGAACACTCGACGCCACTCAGATATTAAATAAAGCGGAAGATATGGCAGGAGGAGGGCTACGCCTAATCGCCCTAGCTCGCAAAGATGTCCCTATCAACCAGGAAATGATCGAAGGTAAAGACACCCACGAATTAGTATTTTTAGGGCTACAAGGGATGATTGACCCACCCAGGGAAGAAGTAATCGAAGCGATTCGTAAATGTAAGCGTGCGGGGATAAGAACCGTAATGATAACCGGTGACCATGCTAAAACCGCTAAAGCTATTGCTAATCAATTAGGTATAATCAGCTCGCCGGAAGAAATTGCCCTGACCGGTGAAGATTTATTTAAAATGAGTGATGAAGACCTTTTTGAAAAGGTTGCTACAGTTTCAGTTTACGCGCGGGTGGCGCCGGAGCATAAGCTGAAAATTGCACGCCAGTTACAAAAGAGAGGACATATCGTAGCTATGACGGGCGATGGGGTCAACGATGCTCCAGCCTTGAGAGCAGCAGACATCGGCATTGCCATGGGAATTACCGGGACTGAGGTGAGTAAAGAAGCAGCCTCGATGATTTTAACCGATGACAACTTTGCCAGCATTGTAGCCGCTGTAGAAGAAGGTCGGCACGCCTGGAACAACCTGCAAAAGGCTATTCTATACACCTTACCCACGAACGGCGGGCAGGCTTTGTTAATTATGGCAGCAATATTATTAGCGCCTTTTGTTACCTTATTTGGACTACGTCTCCCGCTGGAACCAATCCAGATTCTGTGGATTAATCTTTTCGATTCTGTATTCCTAACAATGCCGTTGATGATGGAACCCAAGGAACGAGGTTTATTGAACGAACCTCCGCGTGACCCCAAGATTAAACTGGCGAACAGTTTGTTTTTCACTAGAGTCGGGCTAGTTTCGCTGGTAATGGCAGGAACTGCGTTTGCAATATATTGGGTTTTCGGTAACCAATCTATTTCTAACGATGATATTATGATAAGTCAAGCCCAAACTGCCGCTTTTATGAGCGTTATTCTGGTACATCTTGGATATGTGATGACTGCCAGATCCATTCACAAATCTGGCTTTACCATTAAACTTCTTTCTAATAAGTGGTTATTGGGTGGGATAGTTTTTACCATTGTGGCTGATTTGCTAATAGTGTACTTGCCTGCTCTAAATAGTGTTTTCAAGACTACCCCGTTCCCGGCATCATGGTGGCCATTCGTACTTATCGGGCTTCCTGCAGGTTTCCTTGTACCTGAACTGGAGAAGCTCATACGCAGAAAAATGGGAAAAAGGGAGAAGCAATAATCATAGGCTGAACACTAATTCGAAGGTTTTAGTTCTGCGTATTGTACAGTACCGCCCACCATTTGCCTTTCATGCACCTTCCCCCCCCAACTTCAAATTTCAAGTAACAAGTTCCAAACAAATCATAATTTCTAATTAATAAATTCAAAAAATTCAGGTTCGTGTTACATATGGCACTAGAGGCATATCTTGATATCGAGACTACGGGATTATCGCCCTGGGACAGCCAGATAACCGTAGTGGGCATACACCGCTGTAACGGAGATGATGCTCATTTTATTCAACTCGTGGGAAAGGATATCAGGGCTGATAGTGTCCTTGAGGCGCTGGAAGGTATCCATACACTCTATACCTATAATGGGAGCAGGTTCGACTTGCCTTTCCTCCACAGCCGTTTAGAAATTAATCTGGAGGAGCTTTTTACTCATCACGACCTGATGTACGACTGCTGGCGATGTAAGCTGTACGGCGGATTCAAGGGCGTCGAAAGACAGCTGGGAATTCAGCGGAAACTGACCGAAGTGAATGGCTATGAAGCGGTAAGGTTGTGGTACCGGTACGTCGAATCCTTCGACCTCGATGCTTTAAACACGCTTCTCGAATATAATAAAGAGGACGTCTTAAACCTCAAGGTTCTGAAAGAGAGAATACTGTAAAAACGTCACAGTAATTTTACTATCTGGGACCATATTTGATGATTGTCGGGAGATACAATGACTGCTGAGGATAAGGTTAAAATTCTCTCGCACAGCGGCGCACCTTTTGAAACCAGAGAGGAAGCCGGGCGGCTTCTCGGACAAGCATTTCTGGAGTATCGTTCTCAGAAAGCGGTGGTTTTAGGCGTCCCGCGCGGCGGAGTCGTTGTGGCACAGGCGCTGGCGCAGGTATTGAAAGCAGACCTGGATATTGTGCTGGCGCATAAGCTCAGAACGCCGGGCTACGGTGAACTGGCAATGGGTGCAGTCGGTGAGCGGGGCGACCTGTTCCTGAATGAAGAGGTGGTGCGTGATTTGAGGGTGGACGGGCATTATATCCGGCAGGAAAAAGAAATACAGCTTGCGGAAATACAACGCCGGGCGAAGCTGTTTCGCGCTGTACATAACCGGATACCTCTGAAGGGCAGAGTTGTTATCGTGACCGATGATGGCGTGGCGACCGGTGCCACCACACAGGCGGCAGTATGGGCGGTGAGACAGGAAAACCCGAAGAAACTCATCCTGGCGGTGCCGGTCGGTGCGGAAGAAACTTTGAGAAAACTGGCAGTAGATAGCGATGAGCTTATATGTCTGAGAGCCCCATATTCACTGATGGCAGTGGGACAATTCTACATCCATTTCGAACCGGTGACGGATGAAGAAATACTGGCTATCTTGAAAAATTACCGAATAAAGTAAACGGTTAAGAGGGAGAGCTTTTGAACTGCACTCTTCTTAGATTTTAAGAAAAATACGCCCTTTTCTATCCCAGTTTATACCCGACGCCGGACACCGTGGTAATGTACGGCTTTTTGTTTGCTTCAGATTCCAGCTTAATGCGCAAGCGCCGCACAAAGACATGCAGGTACTGGTTTTCACCCTGATATTCCGGACCCCAGATTTTCTGCAGAAGGTGAGTGTGCGTGAGAACTTTGCCGGCATTCAATGCCAGTTCCTGAAGCAGATTGTATTCTGTGGGCGTCAGCTTGACCTCTTTGCCGGCAACGGTCACGCGCCTCTCATTGAAGTTAACTTCCAGTTCACCCGTGGTGAAAGAAGGCTTCGGCGCGGTGGTACTCTTTATACCGGCGCGGCGTAATACGGCTTTCGCACGCGCCATCAGTTCATTTACCCCGAAAGGCTTGGAGATATAATCGTCAGCGCCCATTTCCAGGCATCTCACCTTGTCTATTTCATCACCGCGTGCGGTGAGCATAATAATCGGTACATTAGACCACTCCCGCAGACGGCGGCAGACCTCGAACCCATCCATTTCGGGCATCATAATATCGAGCAATACCAGGTCAGGGAGTTCCTGCTCTATCATCTGCAAGGCTTCTTTGCCATTTATTGCTACGGTGACGGCGTATTTATTGGCTTCCAGATTTGCCCGGACGAATTTTACGATTGTCACGTCATCATCGACAAGAAGGATTTTCTGTTTAGCCATTTTTCTATTCTCCTAATGCTTTTTTCACTGTACCCAGCAGGTCCGCTACGCTAAATGGTTTCTCCATGAAGCCGGCTACCATTTTACGGGCGCGCGTTTCCTCAGTGTCCCGCAGAAAAGCAGTCATGATGATTACCGGGATATGCTCCAGTTTAGGGCTGGCATGGAGTGTTGTCAATACATCCCATCCCGACATACCCGGCATTTTAATATCCAGTAAAATCAGGTCGGGTTGCAGGCTTTTTGCCAGTTTCAGCCCTTCCTCGCCATCCTGAGCCACGCTCGCGCTATACCCGCTGGCATTCAAATTGGTCTGAATAATCTTTCTCAGGCTCGGTTCATTGTCGATTATCAGTATTTTTTTCATTTGTCTCCTTCTCTATAACCGGCAGACTGAAACTGAATTTCGAACCTTCTTTAACCTTGCTTTCCACCCGCATTTCTCCGCCATGACCCTTAACGATACCCCAACAGATGGCTAAACCAAGCCCCGTGCCTCCCTTACGCCCGGTGACGACGTCCTCTGCCTGATAAAAACGGTTAAATATCTTTCCCTGCACTTCTTTGGTCATACCCTCACCCTGGTCAGCCACGCTGACAATAATATTCTTTTTTTCCAGGTGCGCTGCAACAGTGATGGCGCTATCTACAGGTGAGAACTTGACGGCATTTTCTACCAGATTTGATATTACCTGTCCGATACGCATCTCATCCACAAAAACAGGCGGCAGCTTCTCAGGAATAACGATTTTCAGCCGATGATGCGCGGTCAGGACTTCCAGACGCCCTTTCACGGAATCAACGACTTCGGAGATATTACATTGTTGCTGTTTGAGTTTCAGAGCGCCGGCTTCGATGCGTGACATATCCAGAATATCGCTGATGAGGCGCGTGAGACGGTCGGTTTCACTATCAATCGTCTGCAGGAAATCCTGTCGCTGTTTTGCCGACCATTTCACATCTTTACGGAGCAGGGTAGAGGTAAAACCTTTGATTGAAGACAGCGGCGTACGCAGTTCGTGGGAGACATTCGCGAGCAGTTCCGAGCGCAGGCGGTCAACCTCCCTGAGTTTTTTTGCTTCATAGGCTTGCATTTGAGCCTCTTCCAATTGTGTCTCCTGCTCAAGTCTGTAAAGAGCAAAGGCAATGTCATTCGTTAGTTCGCTGAACAGTCCTCGTTCGTCTTTATCGATAGCCAGTGAAGCCTTGATTTGGACACTCAGAAAACCATATAATCTACCTTCATATACCAGTTTTCCTGCCAGAGCACCCCGATTTTTGCCGAGTTTAGTCAGTTGACAATCCGACTTAGACATGCCGATTTCACGACAGATTAGCGTCGTATTGTCTTGTTTTAGTAAAGTATCGATGCACGGGGGATGATTCTCTGTTTTTAACCGCTTGACCAGGGATGCAAAAACGCCTGGTTTTATGCCGGAGCTGGCGCCTGAGATAAACTTTCCGTCCTTATCGGTAAGCGATATCCATGCCGTTTCATAACCGCGGGTATGAACCAGCAAATCGCAACTTTTCCGGAGGAGGCTTTCCTTGTCTTTTTCCGTGGTGATAAGCTGACTGACGGCTCTGAGCGCGTTTAGCACGGAATTGAGATGTAGAATACGTTCCTCAGCCTGTTTGAGGGCGGAGATATCAACCATTACTGCCATAGAGCCTGAATATTTCCCGTTAACATCGTAAAGAGGATTGCCACCAACACGCATGAAAATGTGCCTGCCGTCTTTATGACAGTACTCGATATCATATTCGTCTCTAATACCGAAGTGGCGCCGCTCAAGCTGCTGCCTGAGGATTTTCTTGCCTTTTTCATCCAGAAAATCAAACGGATGTTTGCCGACCATCTCTGCTATGGTATATCCCAGTATCTCTCCCATACGCTGGTTGACAAAAGTTATTCTGGATTCATCATCAACTGCCATGATGCCTTCCTGGGCGGTTTCCACCAGTTCACGGTATTTCTTTTCACTTTCCGTTAATGCTAATTCTGCCTGCTTCTGTGCGGTGATGTCACGGTAGAACGTCTGGAGCCGTGTTTTGCCATCCCACTCAACTGTCTTATAGAAAGCCTGGAGATGGTGAATTGCGCCGTCTTTGCGTATGATGCTGGATTCGCTGGTGTCACCGGTCGCTTCCCCTCTCCGGCGTTTTTCCTGGCGGAGGAGATATGCGGCATAGCTCTCCGGAGTATAACGTTCTTTTACCGGAGCGCTTTTCATTTCCTCGATATCTCTGTAGCCGTAAATATCGAGCAGTGCCTGATTTACATACAGGATTTCGACAGGGTCGGTAAGATAGGAGGTAATAACAATTCCCATCGGAGAGTTGTCCATAGAGTTCCGGAAGTTCTCTTCGGAAGCGTGTAAAGCCTGTTCTGCCAGCTTACGCGCTGTGATGTCACGGATATTACATTGAATTATTTTCTGATGGGCAACCTCATAGACATTGCTCACAAATTCTACATGCATCTGCTTCCCATCGGCAGTTTGCAGGGGTAAATCCTCATAGCGAATATAGCCTTTACGCTGTAATTCTAGAAAGTTAGCTCTGCTGGCAAAGATATCCTTTAAGAATCCCAGTTCCCACAGTTCCTTCCCGATGATTTCTTGATATGACAAACCTAATATTTCGATTAAGAACGGGTTCACATCAAGGATTAGCCCGGTGTCCGCAGCAAGTATTAAGATGCCGTCCTTTGCCGCCTCAAAAAGCCGGCGGTAGCGGAGTTCGGAAATTTTCACCATCTCTTCCGCCTGCTTATGTGCGGTAATGTCACGGCATATTGTCTGTAATTGCGGTTTGCCGTCCCAGAGCACTTCTTTACGAAAAACTTCCAGGTGGCGAATCATACCGTCTTTGCGCCTGATGCTGAGTTCAAAATTGTTTTCATCCACTTCCCCTCTCAGGAGCTTTTTATGGCGGATGAGGTATGCGGCATAGCTCTCCGGCGTGTAACGTTCTTTTATCGGAACGCTCTTCATTTCCTCGATATCTCTGTAACCGTACATATCGAGCAGTGTCCGATTTACATACAGAATTTCGAAAGGCTTGGCAAGATAGCTGCTAATCATAATCCCAATCGGAGAGCTGTCTATAGAGTTCCGGAAGTTTTCTTCGGAGGCGCGTAAAGCCTCTTCCGCCAGCTTCTGTGCGGTGATATCCCGTATAATATCTGCCAGTTTAACCGGCTTTCCTTCTCCATCAAAATCAGCCTCAGTTTGTCCCTGCACGAAACGTACCGACCCGTCAGGTCTAACAATTCGGAATTCTAAAATACCGGGTTTCTGGTGGCTAGAGATATCTTTTTGTAAAGCCTGAACAAGTTTTTTATCCTCCGGATGTATCAGGTTCAGGAGCGCTTCATAAGTACCCTTGAATTCCTCTGGATTTACTCCAAAAATCCGGTAAGTTTCATCCGACCATGTCGTTATATTTTTCTCGAT
>JAQTPO010000003.1 GCA_028712845.1 Dehalococcoidales bacterium
TACTTTCATCGGATTGCCGGCGTCTGACATAGGTCACGGCTTTGACAGCTACATCATCTTCATTGAAGACTACTACATTCAGATGGTCGTAGGTATTCGGGTAATCTTCATAGTGGTCCAGTTTTTGTAAATCTTTCTCGGAGATCTCATAGATAGCCCCGACCACTTTTGAGCCCCGGAAGGGCTGGACGTTGGCAGTACTGCCATGCTGTTCTCTTGACCAGCCGGAAAAGATAAGCTTGTAGTTCGGCAGAACGGCGCTGAATTTTGGTTTGGCGTCAGGGCAACGCTTTCGCATTTGCTCAAGACTTAGATTGGAGTCATAGGCAAAATAGTCCATGTGTCACTCCATAGAGATAGTAGTCCCATTATACAGTATTGGACAAGAGGAATGTAAAGCGGGATTATATTTTTTGCTATTGTGGCACAAAGTAGTTAAAATTTGAAGAATGGAACAAAAACAAAGGAGAAGTTATGACTAAAGTTCAATTGGGTCCGCAACCTTCGCTGTATCCCATGCCGGTAGTTATGGTGGGGACGAATATCGATGGCAAGCCGAATTTTATGACAGTAGCCTGGTGTGGTATTGTCAACGGCTCGCCGCCGATGATTTCCATCGCCATCGGTTCGCACAACCATACACAAAAGGGCATCCGGCAGAATATGGCTTTTTCAATTAATATTCCTTCCACGGATATTGTGAAGGAAGCTGATTTTTGCGGTATTACTTCCGGCGCTGATGTCGATAAGGTCTCAATCTGTAAGTTTAAGTTATTCAATGGGAAAACTGCTAATGCTCCGATGATAGAACAGTGCCCGATAAATATGGAATGTAAGGTGGCGCAGATTTTCGATTGGGGTGGTGTGTATTTTATTATCGGGAGAATCGAGGAGACCCACGTCTCTGACAATTGCCTGACCAGGGGCAAGCTGGACGCAGGCAAGCTAAAGCTACTTGCCTATACCAGAGCTCCATCCCCTAAATACTATGCACTGAATGAGGTTATCGGGGATGCGTACAGCATAGGCAAAAGTCTGAAAACCCGAAAATAAACCATCGGAACAACTGACCAAATAATACGCCTAATTATTGGGTTCTGTTCGCTTGAGGTTGCTTATCCCATCTTAGTAATGGATTTGGGCGTGTCAGGGTAGAAGTTCCAGCTCGTGATTTCCCTCGCCATGCTCAGGGCGAGGGTTGGGAGTGGGTCGTTGTGTAACCAGAGGTTAGAGATGCACGTAAATTTTGTGATTACGTTTTCAAGCAAATGCAACCATAACTCCAAATGTTGCCCATTAGCCTTAACATAAGCTATACTTAAAGCTGAAACAACTAGATTCCACGGAGGAAAAACACTTGCTGAAAACCCATTACTGTGGTGAATTGAGGAAAAAGCTGGCTGGCAGTCAGGTTACTCTGGCAGGTTGGGTTGACCGTCGCCGTGACCACGGTGATTTGATTTTCATCGACCTGCGCGACCGGAGCGGCATTGCTCAGGTGGTATTCAATCCGCAGATATCTAAGAAATGCCATGAGATTGCCGGACAGGTACGCAGTGAATTTGTGCTTAAAGTAACCGGTGAAGTTGCCCCAAGACCCGCAGGCACGGAAAACCTGAAACTGCCCAGTGGTGAGGTTGAGGTAATTGTCAGCGAGGCAGAAATACTGAACCCTTCCAAAACACCGCCTTTCTATATTAATGAAGATTCGGAGGTGGATGAGAATGTCCGCCTCAAATACCGCTATCTCGACCTGAGACGGGAGAGGATGCTGAAGAACCTGATTCTGCGGGATAACGTGGTCAAATTTGCCCGTGATTTTCTCCATGACAAGGGTTTTCTGGAAATTGAGACGCCAATCATGATAAAGAGTACCCCTGAAGGCGCTCGTGACTATCTCGTACCCAGCAGGCTGTACCCGGGGCAGTTCTACGCTTTGCCGCAATCGCCGCAACAATTAAAGCAGTTGCTGATGGTGGCGGGCGTAGAGAAATATTTCCAGATTGCCAAGTGCTTTCGTGATGAGGACAGCCGCGCCGACCGACAGCCGGAACACACACAGCTCGATATTGAGATGAGCTTTGTCGATGAAGAAGACATCCTGAAGCTGATGGAAGAGCTTTTCACAAGCATGATTGAAAAGGTCAAGCCTGATAAGCGCGTGATTAAACCCTTTCCGCGTATCAATTATAAAGATGCAATAGAAAAATACGGGTCGGATAAGCCTGATTTGCGTTTCGGAATGGAAATGCGTGACCTGACGGACATCGCCGGGAAATCAGAATTTACACTCTTTAAGAAAATTGTTGCCGATGACGGTAAGGTTAAGGGTATTTGTGCTCAGGGCTGTGCCGGCTACACACGTAATCAGCTCGAAGAACTGAACAAGTTTGTGCAGAGCTACGGTGCGGGTGGCTTGCTCACTTTTGCGCTGGGAGCTACGCCCGGTGATATCAGCGGTCTGTCGGCGGATATGGTGAAATCGGTTGCCGCCAAATATATGACCCTTGACCAAATTAAAGAAATGGCACAGCGATTAGATGCCAGGCTCGGCGACTTGCTTCTAGTGGTAGCAGGAAAACAAAAGGTTGTGGATAAGGCTTTAGGTGAGTTACGCAAGGAGATGGGACAACGTCTCAAATTAGCTGACCCGAATCTGCTTGCCTTTGCCTTTATCGTCAATTTCCCGTTATTCCAGTGGAGCGAAGAAACGAAACACTGGGAGCCGGAGCACCATCCTTTTGTCTGGCCGTGGCCTGAAGATGTGCCGATACTGGAAAAGGACCCGGGGAAGGTACGCGCCCATTGTTACGACATTGTTTGTAATGGCTTTGAGCTGGCGAGCGGTAGTCTTCGTATCCATATCCCGGAATTACAGCGTCGCATTTTCCGCTTCCTCGGCTACAAAGATGCTGAAATTGAAGAGAAGTTCGGTGGTTTCCTGGGCGCATTTGAATACGGTGCGCCTCCACATGGCGGCATTGCTCCAGGCATTGACCGCCTTGTGATGATACTGGCGGGTGAATCGACCATACGCGAGGTGATGGCATTCCCGAAAAACCAGAATGCAGTTGATTTGATGCTGGAAGCACCCTCGCCTGTCCGCGCACAACAATTAAAAGAGTTGCACATACGTCTGAGCGACGATTAAATATACCCGGAGAGAAGATTGAAAGTTACTAATGAAAAAACAGAGAACCGTCAAGCATATCTAACGATTGAAGTGGAGCCGTCTGAAGTTGAAACAGCGACCGAGGCAACTTACCGCAAGCTGGTCAAAAAGGTAAATATTCCCGGTTTCCGCAAAGGCAAAGCGCCGCGAGCCACTTTCGAGCGTCATATCGGGAAACATGAGCTTTTCCACGAAATGCTGGATGACATGGTGCCCGATGTCTATAAGAAGGCGATTGCCGAGCAGAAATTAGAGCCGATTGCCGAACCACAGATTGAGTTGGAGAAAGAAGACCCGGTGATTCTGAAGGCAGTAGTGCCGCTTAAACCCGTGGTCAATCTGGGTGATTATAAGACTATTGAACTGAAGCCCCAGGCGGCTGAAGTAACCGAAGAGATGGTGAATGCCGTCGTTGAGCAATTGCGCCATCAGCACGCCACATGGGAACCTGCAGAGCGCGCGGTTGAATTTAATGACCTAGTTACTATCGACGTAGAAAGCACGATGAAGGGCGAGCCTTTCGTCAATCAAAAAGGCGCGCAATACCAGGTTGCTAAAGAGTCCATTTCTCCGGCACCGGGATTCGCCGAGCAATTGGTGGAGATGAAGAAGGACGAGGAGAAAGAGTTCAAAATTCAATATCCGGCTGATTATCCCCAAAAAGAAGTTCAGGGTAATGAAGCCGCTTTCAAAGTAAAGGTAATTGAGGTCAAGCAGGAGAAACTACCGGAAGTAAATGATGACTTTGCCAAACAGGTTGGGACCGACATCACCAGCATGGAAGCTATGCGGCAGAAAATCACCGAGGACCTGAAAAAGAGAGTCGAAGATAGAGTTAAGCGGGACTTCGAGGATAAAGTCATCGAAGCGGCAACGGCAATGAGTCAGGTGGAATACCCGCCGGTTCTGGTAGATGCGGAGGTTGACCATTCTCTGGAGCGCAACCTGCGTTTCCTGCAGAGCACCGGTCAGAACATCGAGACATATCTGAAGAGCATCGATAAGACCATCGACCAGTTGCGGGAAGAGTTAAGACCGACATCTGTCAAAAGAGTGGCGGAATCACTGGTGGTGGGCAAGATTGCGGAACAGGAAAAAGTAGAAGTTACCCCGGCTGAGATTGACGCTGAGATTGAGGAAATGGTCAAAAATTCCAGCGGGAACAAGGACGAACTCAAAAAGGCATTACAATCACAGCGTAACCGTGAATCCATCGAAGACACTTTGATTGCCAGAAAAACCATTCAAAAATTGACGGAAATAGCGCAGAGTCAAAAAGAAGCAAAGAAGGAGGCTTAAAAATGAATATGGACCCGATGAATGTTATACCGATGGTGATTGAGCAGAGCGCCAGGGGAGAAAGGTATTCCGATATTTATTCGTTACTGCTCAGGGAACGTATTATCTTTCTGGGAACTCCCATCAATGACCAGATTGCGAACCTGATTATTGCCCAGCTCCTGTTCCTCGATAGGGAGGACCCTGATAAAGACATCAATCTTTACATCCACAGCCCGGGCGGCGTTATCAGCGCCGGTCTGGCGATTTACGATACGATGCAATTGATTCGTCCGGAAGTATCCACCATCTGCGTTGGTATGGCGGCGAGTATGGCAACCGTCTTGCTCTGTGCCGGTGCCAAGGGCAAACGTTATGCCCTGCCGAATGCTACCATTCATATGCACCAGGCGATTGGCGGTGCGCAGGGGCAGGCATCGGATATCGCCATTGCGGCACGTGAAATTATGCGTCTGCAGGAAATGTTGCGGGATATTATCGCCAAACACACCGGACAGCCTCTGGATAAGATTACCCACGATACCGACCGTGATTTCTATCTCAACCCTCCGCAGGCAGTAGAATATGGTTTGATTGACGAAATTCTCATCAAACCCGCCAAAGACGCCCCCAAAGGCAAGAAGTAGTCAAAAGCGTTTTAAGTGAATTGCCGAAGGGAGGCTGAAAAGCCTCCCTTCTCTTTTTGGTTTAAGTTCTTACGCTAACTTAAAAGGAGTAGAAAAAACACCAGGCATTATAGTATTCATAGGGGGTACACGAATTCGTGCCTAAATCCTAAAGATTTCTGCGAATCGCTTCTATTATTCACATACCCGCAACTTTGTCATGCCATTTCTCAAACCTATCAATTATCCCGTCAGGTATGGCTGCTGAACATATCACTGGCAGACCAGCAACCTCTTTTATCCTCCCGACCAACTCATCTTGACTTAATTCATAAATTTGCGTCACGAAAAGCAAGGCAAACCCACCTTTCTCATAAATCAGATTTATTATATGTCTTCGGCGAATAGCGCATAATGAAAAATGGCCTCACACCAAAAAAGAACACATCTCTAATTTTACTTCCAACTCTTCCTTTTCTATGTACCCGAGTGTATTCTTAATCTCACATCCGTAACCCACACCATCCCTCATGAATATAAAATCTAAATCATGACCTGTCTTTACCCATTTTTTCCCATCAAAATTCTTCACTTTCTGTGCTACGGGCATAAAACCCCGCAAAGCTAGCGCTTTACAAAATAAATCCTCTGCTCTATGTCCGCAACTTCGTGTAATATGATCCTGCGAATATTCCTCAATCACAGACTCCAATTTACTAATTTCTCTCTTTGGATACCTGTTGGACTTATGCAAGAAATAACGCGTCGAAGTCCCCTTTTCTCTCTCAATCCGCAAGTCTTTCAAGTACCCAATTCTACATAGACCAACAAGGGCGTTATTTGTTACCCAATGATAGTATCTTTTTTCAAGTTTTACCTGCAGTTGCCTTAAATAATAAACGCTATCCCTATTTTTATCGTATAATTCTCTTATTTCTCTCTGAGCTTCTATAAAATAGGCATCAGGTTGCGGAGGTGCCTCGTAGTCTTCAGGCTCTTCTAAAAAATCATCATCTTCCATGCTTTACTTCTCTGTAATTGTGTTACTTATTGCGAAAAGTATATACAAATATCGAAAAGAAATCAACCATAATTTAATTTTCCTTACTTAAATCCCCGACCGTAAGTCCGTGAGAAATTTATCCCACCATCGTCATTGCGAGGTTAATCCGAAGCAATCTCAGTGTGGTGTGGGGTTCCCCCACTTCCCGACTAGATTCATTCAGTCGCTATGCTTCTTCAGAATGACAATTGGGGGTATGGGTTCCCTTCCACCCGGAGATTGCCACGCTTCGCTCGCAATGACAGTATAAGGCTGCGGCGTCAGCATGAAGCTGCGGTGTCAGAAAATCTTTCTAATTTTGGCGATGGTGGTGTGGACGTGGACGAATGGGCTGGAGCGTTTGCCCTGAATACCTGCCTCTCGTAAGGCTGCCAGAAATTCCTGCGGGCTATTGAAATCAGGCAGAGTTACATATACATTCCCGATTTCCCCGGTGGTATGGGCGTCACTGCCGGCTGAACCGGGCAGGTGATGTTTTTTAGCATATTCTCTGGCTTTGACGTTCGGTTGCCCGAATGCACAGCGGGCATTGAAGACCTCAATCAGGTCAATCTGCGGTGCCAGTTTTTCAAATGCCTCAGCGTTGAGCCTGAGTCCTCTGATGGGGTCGAACGGGTGGGGGATGGATACCAGACCACCCTGTTCTTTGATGCTGGCAATTGCTTTCTCCAATGTGATACCACTGGCGATGCGTTCCTTGAGGAACATCCCCATCACCTCACCGTTGAAAGTCAGCACTTCTTCGGCAACGATGACTTTGAAAGGCGCAAGCTCTTTTACCTTCAGCGCACCCTCGACGGCATCATGGTCGGACACCGCAATGCAGTTAATGCCCAGCTTCTGACAGCGTTTGACGATGTTTTCCGGTTCCGTGTGGCAGTCCATCGAGTATTTGGTGTGGATGTGAAAATCAGCTTTTAACAATTTATCTATTCCTTTCCTTTAGTTGTCATACTGAGCCCTTCGGTACAAAACTCAGGGCGAACTCCGCGAAGTATCTAGTCAGGGAACAGGATACTAGATTCTTCATCACTACGTTCATCAGAATGACAGGGTGACATTATTGACCAGCATCAACCCTATTTTCGTAATACTTACGCTATCATCTTCTTAGCCTTTGATAATAGCTTCACTCTGCCGTTTTCCAGTATTGCAAGGTCTTCAATCCTGACGCCTCCCCATTCGGGCAGATAGATGCCGGGTTCGATACTGAAGACCATCCCGTTAGCCATCACATCGCTCGATAAAGGACTGAGGCGCGGTGCAGGGTCGTGCACTGATAGTCCCACACCGTGACCTAAACCGTGCCCGAACATCTCATTGTAACCAGCCTCTTTAATGATGTCCCTGGAAAGGCTGTCTGCCTTTAGAGCGGGCATACCTGCCTGAATGCCATTAATTGCGGTTTCCTGCGCTCTCTGCACGATGCCGTAGATTTTAATGAAAGTAGCATCCGGTTTGCCGAGGCAGATGGTGCGGGTAAGGTCGCTGCTGTACCCGCCGAATTTAGCACCCATATCGATGACAATCGGCTCACCTTCTGCGATGGGGCGGTCGGATGGCTGGGCGTGTGGCAGAGCGCCGTTAATACCCGCCCCGACGATAACTTCAAAGGGCATGCTCTGACTGCCGTTTTCCCGCATATGCTTTTCCAGTGTCCATGCGACTTCTTTCTCCGTCATGCCGGGTTTTAGCCGGGCGGTGACGTATTCGAAAGCACGGTCGCTAATCTCCGCCGCCCTGCGGATACAGTCGATTTCCTCCGGCTCTTTGATGGCGCGCAGTCCCTCCACGACATTTTCAACTGGTGAAAGCTCCAGTCGAAGTTTCTGCCCGGCAATGATTTCAGAGAATTGTGTGTATTGCGTAAAGCTGGTGGTGGACTCAAATCCGAGCTTGTAAATTTGCAGACCGCCCATCAGCGATGGCAACCATTCGGATAGTTTGCCTTTAATCTGGAACAGGGTATAGTCAGGCGATTGCCTTTTTACCTGTTCGATGTAACGGAAATCGGTAGCAAGGATTGAATCTTTTGAGGTGATGAGCAAATACCCATCCGAGCCATCGAATCCTGAGAGATAAAATCTATTCTCCGGTTGGGAAATCAGTATGCCGTCGATTGCTTTCTTGTTTAGTTCCGCGCGTAATCTTACCAGTCTGTCTTTAATCATTCTTATTCTCTCTTACCAGAGACTATTTTACCATTATGAGAAGTTCTTCCTTCATAAATCTTTATTCATTCTTATTCTCTTGTGCCAGAGGATGGGCGGCAAGATAGACCTTCTTTGCCTGACTCTTGCTGACGTGGGTGTAAATCTGAGTGGTGGTCAGACTGGCGTGCCCGAGAAGTTCCTGTACCACTCTCAGGTCAGCCCCGCCATCCAGCAGGTGGGTGGCAAAGGTATGGCGTATGGTATGCGGATGCACTCTCTTGCCGATGCCGGTTTTTCTGGCGTACAGTTTTACAAGCTTTTGAATGCGTCGTTCAATCAGACGTTGTCCGTAGCGATTGATAAAGACGGCATCGGTTTTCTTGTTGTTTAATAGTTTCGGCCTGCCGTTTTTCAGATAGGCGGCAATCGCCGCGGCGGCGGGTTTGCCCATTAACACCAGGCGCTCTTTTAAGCCTTTGCCCATGACGCGGATTTCTCGCGTCTCCATATCAATCTGGTCGTGATTTAGATGCACCAGTTCGCTGACTCGCAATCCGGAGGCGTAAAGCAGTTCTAGTATGGCTCTATCACGCAGACCTACTGGTGTGGAAACATCAGGTGTCAGCAGAAATCTGTTTATCTCATCACCGGTAAGGTAGGACGGTAATTTTTTATCCAGCTTGGGTGAGGATATTTTTTCCAGCGGATTTTCCTGTATCAGCCCTTCTTTTTGCAGGTAAACATAAAAAGAGCGTATTGCGGATAATTTACAGGTGATGCTCGTTTTTGCCACGCGCTGGTCCATCAATGACATAATATAATCGCGCAAGATTTGTTTATTGACTTTATCCAGCGAGTCAATTTTGTTTTTTTGAAGGAAAGGGAAGAAGCCCTTTTGCGTGCCGCGGATACTATTGCCTACCAGCGAGCTATAGTAGGAGCGTATGGTGTAAGGCGATGCATTCCGTCCCACTTTCAGATAATCGATGTACCTGCTGATGAGCTGTTGCATAAATTTATTCCTAAAGGAGAGTTCACGAGTGCCGTTCTCATTTGCCGTCCCGACAGGCTGTTCGAAATGTCATTGCGAGCTTAGCGAAGCAGTCGCTGGGAGGATGGGAATTTCCCCACCTTGAGATACATTCGCTTTGCTCAGTATGACATATGGTTCCTTTATTCCTGTGCAACTCCCACGGCGGTCTTAGTCTCCGCGAGCTTTTCCCTGTACTTGCATTTGGTGCATTTTGCATTGCCTTCCTTGTATTCGACCATCAGACCGCCGCAATCAGGGCAGGGCTTGGAAAGAGGCTTGGCGCTGGCGGCAAAGGTGCATTTCGGATAACTGCTGCATCCATAAAAGATTTGCCTTTTCTTGTTAAACCGCTGTATTAATTCACTGCCGCATTCCGGGCATTTCACCCCCGTTTTAATTTGATAAGAGCGGGTAGTTTTGCATTCCGGATAACCTGTACAGGCGAGGAATTTGCCGAAACGCCCCATTTTGATTGCCATCGGCTTGCCGCATTTGTCACAGACTTCATTGGTCAACTCGACCGGTGTCTCCACTTTAACGATGTCTGTCGAGGCTTTCTTCAGGTCATTTTCAAAGGGCGTGTAGAAATTATGAACGACAGTTTTCCACGCTTTCTTCTGAGTGGCAATTTCGTCGAGGTCGTCTTCCATACGCGCCGTAAAATCAATGTCAACAATGTTCGGGAAGTTCTTAATGAGCAGGTCGGTGACCAGCATGCCAAGCTCGGTAGGCTTGAAAATGCCGCTGGTTTTGGTGACATATTCCCGCCCTTTGATTGCCAGCATGATAGACGCATAAGTGCTGGGGCGTCCGATGCCGCGTTCTTCGAGCATTCTAATTAAACTGGCTTCTGTAAAGCGTGATGGCGGTTGTGTGAAGCGTTGTTCCGAAAAAAGCTCGATAAGTTTGAGCAAGTCTCCTTTATCCAGCGTAGGTAATGGAGCTCGACTTGCATCCTCTTCGGTTTTGCCCTCTTCTCTGTTATAAAGCACGGTGAAACCGAGGAAACGGTTGACCGAGCTCGATGTGCGGAAAAGGTAGCTGTCCTTTACGCCATTACATTTAGCTTCGATATCAACTGTGGTGTTATCGAAAAGAGCGGCGGACATCTGGCTGGCAACCATGCGGTTCCAGATTAACTGATAAAGCTTGAATTGATTGGATGCCAGATAAGGTTTCACCACTTCCGGAGTGCGGTGGATTTTAGTGGGGCGGATAGCTTCATGGGCTTCCTGTGCGCCTTTGACTGCCCGGGTAAAAACACGGGTGTGAGGCGGCACGTACTCAGCTCCGTATTTCTCGTTGATGAACTCTCTCGTTTCCTCAAGAGCGCTGCGGGCTACATTAGTAGAATCGGTTCTCATATACGTAATTAAACCGACGCTCTCTTCCTTCCCGATGGGCAAACCCTCATAAAGTTGCTGGGCGAGCATCATCGTTTGCTCGGCAGAGAAACGGAGTTTGTACCAGGCTTCCTGTTGTAATGTGCTGGTGATGAAAGGCGGTGCCGGCTGACGTACTACCTTTTTGACTTTTATCTTACTGACTGTATATTTTGCCTCTTCCAGTTTACCTTTCAGATTGTCTGATTTTTGCTGGTTATCGACAACGAGTTTGGTGCCATCTGCTAATCCCACCAGCTGGGCACGGAAGTGTGCGGCTTTCGGTGAGTCTTTGGGTGTTAATTCCGCCTCAATCACCCAGTATTCTTCGGGGACGAATTTCTCGATTTCTCGTTCACGGTCAACGATGATTCTCAGGGCGACTGATTGGACTCTGCCGGCGGATAAGCCCCGTCTGACCTTCTGCCAGAGCAGTGGGCTGAGTTTATAGCCCACAAGGCGGTCAAGAACACGCCGCGCCTGTTGCGCATCAACCAGGTGCATATCGATAGAACGGGGATGCTTGAAAGCCTCCTGAACTGCCTCTTCGGTGATTTCATGGAAAACAACTCTTTTAAATGGCGTCCCATCTTGCTGTATCATCGCCGCCAGGTGCCAGGCAATAGCTTCTCCTTCACGGTCAGGGTCGGTGGCGAGGTAGATGGTGCCTACATTCTTGCCGGCATCCTTAAGCTCTTTGACCGTTTTGCTCTTGGTTCTGGGCACGACGTATTTAGGCTCGAAATCATGCTCGATGTCCACGCCTAATCGGCTCTTGGGCAAATCTCTGATATGCCCCATAGATGCCTTGAGGTTATATTTATTGCCCAGGATGCGCCCGAGCGTTCTTGCTTTAGCCGGGGATTCGACGATAACCAGGTTTTTTTTGCTGTTACTCAACTTTTACTCCATAAACTTCTCGGGCTTCACGAGCCAGTACATATTTCATACTTCCGGTTGATTTTACCAGTCCTTTCAACTCCATCATTGCCAGTGTACTGCTAACGGTTGATACCGGCAAGCCGCTGCCGGCACAAATCTCATCGATGTGGGACGGTTCTGCCGATAATTTTTTCAACAGTAATGATTCCGTGTCCGATGCGGGGGTGATCTCCTTAAACTCCAATTGCTGAGCGACCGCGCGGAGGTTTAGCTCTTCAAGGATGTCCTGACAATTCTGCACCAGCTTGGCGCCTTCCTGGATGAGGTGATTGGTGCCTCTGCTGGTGGGGGAGAGAATACTACCCGGCACGGCGAGCACGTCGCGGTTCTGCTCTAATGCCAGGTCGGCGGTGATGAGAGCGCCACTTGATTCTCCGGCTTCTGTTACCAGAACTCCCAGACTCATCCCGCTCAGAATGCGATTACGGCGGGGGAAGTGCTCCGGCTTCGGTTTCGTGCCCAGAGGATATTCGCTGACGAGCGCGCCGTTTTCTATTATACGTTTTGCCAGACCGGCATTTTCTGCCGGATATATCGTGTCCAGTCCGCAGGCAGAGACAGCGATGGTTCTCCCTCCGGCTTCCAGAGCCGCGTGGTGAGCCACAGTATCGATACCGCGTGCCAGTCCGCTGACGACGGTTATTTTATTGTGCGCCAGGTCAGTGACGATTTCTTCTGTAACCTGTCTGCCGTAAACAGTTGCCCTCCTGGTGCCGACTACTGCCAGGCACCATTCATCCTCCGGTAATATTGTCCCTTTCACGTAGAGTATCGGCGGGTAATCATATATTTCTTTGAGACGAGACGGGTATATACCTTCATCATGCCATGTCAACGCTTGTACTCCGTAACGTTCCATTTTCTCCATCTCTGTGTCCAGAGAAAGGCGCGGACGCCATGCGGTGATGCCACGAACGATACTGTCATCGAGTCGCGCTTTCTTCAATTCACCGGCAGGGGCTTTCCATGCTTCTTCAAGGTTGCCGAAGTAACTCTCGAGTTGGCCAAGCCTGACACGTCCGATGCCGGGAATGAAACTGAATCCTATCCAGTACTTAAGGTCTTTTTTATTCATCTTCAGAGCATAGTTATTCTAGCACAGGGATTGAATTTAGGACAATGGCGCATGTTACCAATGTGTTCAGTCTTTGGTCCCCCACAACAGAAGGGAACAAATTAGCGTAATGACAAAAAGCCCGACACCGACTGTGGTAAAGGCAGTGCTGAAGCTGAATTGGTCAATCAACTTGCCCATAATCGGCAAGAGAAGGGCAGGACCGCCGCGACTGGCAAAATAATAGACACCGAGAATCGTTGAGCGGTTACGCGCGGAAACGTTACTGATAACGTATGACTCTGCAACCGGCATCGCGACGTACATGCAAATACCCATTGCCAGCAGAACGAAAGGAAGAAGCCACCAGTGAGCGCCCAGGCTCAGCAGGTAAACAATAGGACCAGCCGCCAGGCTAACGGTCAGCATTACAGGAATTTTACCAACACGGTCGGAGATAGACCCTCCCCACGGTCCTGCCACCAGACCAGCGATGTGAGGGAGTGAAAGGACGGCGGCAGCGACCCAGCCGGCGCCGTGGAACTTATCAACCACCAGCAGAGGAATAAATGTTATTGCAGAATAAACGAAGACCTGCACGGCGATACCCATCGTCACGAAAGCAATCATACGGCGTAAATGACCTCGTGTATTAATATGGATGGTGAAGCTGTCAGTTTGCGCTTTTTGTGGTAAATCCCCAAGGTGACGGCGTTTTAGCAGTGAATAGAGATAGATGCCATAAATAATGGTCGGGACAGTCATCAGAATATAAAAGCCGCGCCATGTCAGGAAAATAGCCAGTGCAGCAGCAAGAAGCGGGACTGCGATGTTGGCTGCGGTGCCGCCTATTTGATGAAGACCGAGTGCCTGCCCCCGTTTTTCAGGAGGAGTGGCATCGGAAATTAATGGTGAGGCTGAAGGATGATAGCCGCCGCCGATAATTCCCATAAGCAGCATGGCAATTACCATCACCAGATAGTTTGGAGCAATGCCGGCAATCAGTCCACAGATGGCTACACCCACCACGCCGACGGTAATCAGTATCCTCGGTGCTACACGGCCGCCGAGCCACCCGGCGGGTAAATTGCTGATACCGTAGGCAAAAGTATAGGCAGAGGTGAGCCAAGCTATCTGGGAATAGTCCAGATTAAAACTGTCACGGATAGCAGGGGAGAGCGGCTGGATGAGGAATCCCGGAATGTGGTGCATAAAGTGCGCTAAAATAAAAAGAGGCACCAGACCGGAGAAGAATGTCTTTAGGTTAGCCTTAATAGAATTAGTTTTGCCAGTTATATTCATATAATAGAAGATATACGATAAACCCTTACGCTAAATCGGCACATTAAGAGTAATTCTAGCAGATTTTGAGAAGTAGTGCTGAAAGGATTTGCAATCGCCCGGAGAATATACTGATTGTGAGATTGCCACGTCATCCCGCCTCAGGCGGGCTTCCTCGCAATGGTTAAACCAACCGAAAGCAAACCAAATCCTATTGGAGCTGGGAGATATTTTCCTTATCCAATCTGAGCAAAGAGCACTACATAATTCTTGCCGTAGGCTTTAGCGCATTTAGGACAGGTGGTATAAGAGAAGTAGAGTTTGTTTATTGCCTTACCTTTTGACTTTACATAATCATTCATCACCTGTGCCCACTTACCCGCATCTTGATAAGGACCTTCAAAGACCTTGGTCAGGAAAGTGCCTGAGATGGTTGTCATTTTAGCGCCCGGCACTTCTTTGGACACATCGATGTAAATATCCGAGCCCCACATCGATTTCTCGTCGGTCAGCATTAACTGATAGGGAGCTTCGGCTTGAGCTGCTTTTATCAGGTCCATGTTCTTGACTACTTTACTGCCCATATTGAGGGGTATGTGGAAGAAGCTGGTGACGTGGTCCTTAACGAATGGCTTAAAAGTCCATGAAACCTCTTTCTCCTGCCAGGGTGTGGGGTCGAAAGGCGCGCAACAACCGGTCGGTTTTACCTGTTCCATTGTATTTCCCTCCATATTTTTTCGGGTCTATGTATGTTAGCAGAGAATTAAGAAATTGACAATGGGGATGTAACTTGTCATATCAGTGCAGGCTGGTATCCAGACGAGTAAATAATATGGATTCCCGCGAAGGCGGGAATGACAGTAGGGAAAAACTATTCAGCTTATCTTTACTTAGATTTAGGCCATTGATTATACCCAATATTCGGACTGTTCGCTTTATATTTTTTGATAAAGTATATTTCTTTCTCTGTAACTTCACTTTTTGTGGCTGTGGTAGATTCCCAGAGTATTTCTTTTCTAATATGAAAATCACGCCTTTGTTCACGAGTAAAATCTTTCGCAATCAGATGACTATCTGCACTACCGAAGTAATTTATACTTTCTGTCAAATCTTGCCCAATGTAAATCTTGCCGTTGGGATATGTGATTTTATATATTACGCTCACAGGATAATATCATATCCTTATAATGGTCTTTTGTCTAATACATCGGATAAGATAGTGGCTCGATTATAAGGGAAAGCGTATAAGGTTTTTGTGCAGGATAGTGGCGGAGAGGGTGGGATTCGAACCCACGGTAGCCTTACGGCTACAAGCGCTTTCCAGACGCTCCTGTTAGGCCTCTGCAGTACCTCTCCAGTCCTGAAATAATGATGTCCTTAGTCTTAAGTTTACGCTTTGGGACTTCTTTTTGTAAAGACCCGGTTTGACTCAGCAATCCCCGGAGCATTCCCCCGCTATTTTCAGCAGTTTCACAATCTTCTTTTCGTCGATGTCGCTGAGTGTTTTTATCTTGATGTGTCTCATTGTTTTGCCGCTGCCTTCAAAAAGAGCCAGCTCTTCTTTTGTCAGTCCGTTAATCGAGAATCCCAGATTGACGTGGTCTCTCAGCGCGCCGATATAAAATTGCCCGTTGGAAAAAGCGGGGACACCCCACTTCATTTCCTCTTTCACATCCGGGAATGTTTTCAGGATGATGTCCCGCAATTCGAGGCAGATTTCCTTCTGCGGCGATTTCTGCTTTTCAATGTATCCTTTTACTTTTTCGTCCATGTTCAATCTGGACTCCTGAACCAGTCGTTCCTTTTTAGCTCTAGGCCACCTTTTAATCTGTTTCTCTCGCCTCATCGCTTCAGACATATTTCCGCATTTTTCAGAATAAACCAGTGCCACCGGTCTATGCATGGAAGTGTATCTCGCTCCGGTCCCGTTGTTATGTTTTTTTAGCCGCTTTTCTATATCAACGGTTATGCCTGAATACAACGAGTCGTCTCTGCACCTGACCATATAAAAGGACCATTCTTTATCACTCATTGTTTCCCGGTTGTATAAATGACAGGCGGTGGCGGAGAGGGTGGGATTCGAACCCACGCTCCACCATAAGTGGAGACCGCTTTTCGAGAGCGGCACCATGAACCACTCGGACACCTCTCCAAACTTCAAATATTATCTCAAAATGTTGACCAATAAGCAATATCTAAGAACTTTCAGGGAAGGATTTGTTTGGGTTTGGCTTCTATTAATTAAGTTATATAGATGGGAAGACAGGATACCGAATTACTCTCTGATTTTAATGAATATCCCACATAAAATAGAAACTGCTATGTTCATCGCCTTCAAACCTGACGTGAGCCGTGATGACCTGACCGATTCTTAACTTGGAGACATTCTCATCGGTGCGTACCAGAAGTTGTTGCCCAATTTTATCACTGGTCATGTTCGGGGTGCCGGGCACATTCTGGGAAGTCTGAATCTCAATTGTCAGCACCCACGGCAGACTGCCTTCTCCCTCCTGGATTGCAACAGTCTCAGCGGTAACAATGCTGTCATTGGGTGCTGCAGGCACCTGGACAGGAGGTGAGGTGGTTACGGGAGCTTCATCGGTACAGGAAACAACAGTCAACGACAGTAAAACTACCGGTAAAATTGATACCAGTAGTAGAGTTATATTTATGCTGTTCATTCGCCGACTATTTATTCCTGGTCCTCTTCTTCTCTGCGCGCGGAAGCTATCCCTCTGAGCCGTAATGTTTCCTGCAGAATTTTCTTGCGCAGTCTGATGTGCTCAGGTGTTATCTCCACCAGTTCGTCTCTATTGATAAAGTCGATAGATTGCTCCAGACTCATTAGTATTGCTGGAGTAAGCTTGATAGCAATATCGGATGTAGATGAGCGGATATTGGTTTTCTTCTTTTCTTTGCAGATGTTGACAGCAATGTCCCGAGGTCTTTGATGCATGCCTACAATCATACCTTCATAAACCTGTGTGCTCGGCTCAACGAAAGTAAATCCACGCTCCTGGGCATTGTTTAAACCGTAGGTAACAGCAATACCTGTCTCCGATGCTACCAGTACGCCGCTACGCATCGAGCCAATGTCTTTCTTCCATGGTTCGTAGTCCAGGAAAATGGTGTTCATCACGCCACTGCCGCGTGTAGCCGTGAGAAAAGCGCTGCGGAAACCGATGAGTCCCTTGGTAGGGATATGGAACTCCATGCGGACATTACCTTTGCCGTCATTACGCATATCGCTAAGTTCAGCCTGCCGCTTACTCAACATCTCGTTGATAATCCCGATATATTGCTCTTGCGTATCGATGGTTAAGGCTTCCACAGGTTCCATCAGTTTGCCGTCAACCATCTTGGTGATAGCTTCCGGCTTGGAAACCTCGAACTCATAACCTTCACGGCGCATCATTTCGATGAGAATTGCCAGGTGCAGTTCTCCTCTGCCTTTTACCATGAAGGTGTCAGGCGTATCGGTATCCTGGACTCTAAGGCTGAGATTGGATTCAAGTTCGCGATAAAGTCGTTCGCGTAACTGGCGCGTGGTGCTGAAGCGTCCTTCTCTGCCGGCGAAGGGAGAAGTATTCACTCCGAACGTCATCTCGACCGTCGGCTCACCGATTTCTATGCGCGGTAGAGCTTCCGGCTTATCCTGACTGGCAATGGTATCTCCGATGCTGACTTCTTTAATGCCGGTTACGGCGACGATATCGCCTGCTTCAACAGTTTGCGCTTCCAGACGTTTTAGTCCGAGGTGCGTAAAGACCTCATTGATTTCATAGCGAACCTGACTGCCATCAGCGCGCAGGCAAAGGACAATATCATGTGGGGATACCTTACCTCTCCAGATTCTCCCGATGGAAATTTTACCCTTGTGGCTATCATAATCCAGATTGGAAACCAGCATCTGGAACGGTCCTTCTTCAATCTGTGGCGGCGGCACTTTTTCCAGAATGAGCTCAAAGAGAGGGCTGACATCCTTGCCTTCTATTCCCGGCTCTGTCACGACTATACCTTCTCTGCCGCTGGCGTACAGCACCGGAAAATCCAGCTGTTCGGCATCTGTAGCCAGCTCTAAAAACAGGTCCTGGGTAAGTTTTAGCACCTCGGTGATGCGCGCATTCGCCCGGTCCATTTTATTGATAACCACGATTATTTTTAGTTTCTTCTTAAAAGCCTCACGGAGAACAAATTTGGTCTGCGGCATGGGGCCTTCTACGGAATCTATGAGGAGAATGCAACCGTCCGCCATATTAATGACGCGCTCTACTTCACCGCTGAAATCAGCGTGACCCGGCGTATCGATGATATTGATTTTGATACCCTTATACATTATGGCGGTGTTTTTTGCCATAATGGTGATGCCTTTCTCCCGTTCAAGCGTATTACTGTCCATAATTAATTCGCCCATGTCTTGATTATCACGGAAGACGTGGCTTTGTTTTAGCAGGGCATCGACCAAGGTCGTTTTGCCGTGGTCAACGTGAGCGATGATGGCGATGTTTCTGATGTCATTACGGTAGTTCATTTATTAGTTATATCCTTTTTAGTTTACATAAATCAAGGCACAGTAACTCTACGGGTTAAAATATCGGGAAAAGTGATGCCAAAAGTGGTTTTCAGATGCAGCGTTTTGTGATAACGCTTGAGGCATCTGTTTAGTTTGAAGTGGTGCTTCGGAAGCGGTGCAGGTGATAGAAATTACAGATACGGTACATAGAATTCATTAATCCTGATACTTACTATATGTCATTATACACGAAATGAAGCTATTTTGCGAGAAATTATATCTGTATCCATAGAGTATAATTGTAGTATGCCTAAAATTTTCACCGACCTGACCATTAAAGAAGTAAACGAGTTGGTGCTTTCTCTGAGTGCTCCGTCTTACAGGGCGAAGCAATTACTTGTCTGGGTTTATCAGCGCATGGCAATTTCTTTCAATGAAATGACTGACCTGCCGCTATCTTTCCGTCAGAAACTTGCGGAGCAAGTAAAACTCTCTACCATGACCCCTGTACATGAAATCGTTGCTAAGGACGGCACTGTCAAAGTCCTTTTAAGCCTGGCTGACGGCAAGACGGTGGAAGCGGCGTTAATGAGGACTTATGCTGCCGGTGGTAAAAGCCATTATACGGTCTGTCTCTCGACACAGGTGGGCTGTCCCATCGGTTGTCCGTTCTGCGCCACCGGACAGCAAGGATTTGAACGAAACCTGACACCGGGGGAAATCATTGACCAGGCTTTGTATTTTGCCCGCAGGTTGCAGGACCGGAGCAACGGCAGGGAAGGGGAGTGGATTAGCAATATCGTCTTTATGGGGATGGGTGAGCCGCTGGCAAACTATGACTCTCTCTGGCAGGCAATCGAAATGTTGAATTCATCGGATGGCTTCGGTCTGAGTGCCCGCAGTATGACTATTTCTACCTCCGGTTTATTACCGGGTATCAAACGTTTGAGCGGCGAGATATTACAGGTCGGGTTGGCAATCTCTCTACACGCTGCTGACAATACTTTGCGGAATAAGCTGGTCCCTATCAATAAGAAATATCCCCTGGAAAAACTCATCCCGGCTTGCCGTGAATACTTCGAAAAGACAGGGCGTCGTGTCAGCTTTGAATACGTGTTGTTGGAAGATGTCAACGACTCTATTTCACAGGCGCAGGCATTAGCGGAGCGGATTCATGGAATGAACTGCCATGTCAATCTTATCGCCGCCAATAGTATTGCGAACCAAAACTACCGCCCTTCACAGCGGAGTAAAGTGCTGACTTTCCAGCAGGAACTGAAAGGCAGGGGCATCAATTGCACTCTCCGCCAGAGTAAAGGACAGGATATCGATGCCGGTTGCGGTCAGTTACGCAGCCGTTTCCAGACAGTAAAAAGCAGATGACCAAAGGATATATAGAGAATAACATTGTACCCTTTGGTCATCTGCTATATATTAAATCACCTTACGGTGACGGGGTGCCGTATCCTAACGGCCAGCAAATCTTTACTTGCCCAGAGCTGCCTCGTCCTTTTTGCGGATGGAGCGTCCACCATGACCGTGTTTGACGCCTTTGAAGTTATCCTGATAAGTCTTTCTCTGTTGTGCTTTTTCCTGTTTTCTGCCCATTTGATTATCTCCAGTTATGTGTTAGATACTCTCAATATACGTTCTCAGGCACACCTTTGTCAATAATCAATATGGCACAATGCTGTTATTTCCATGCAACTTTATTAACAGATACCGGTGCGGGCATAGCCCTGGGTTGTGGGATATTGCGCTGTCGCAGGAAGGATGGAATATCATATTCATTAGGTTTCAATTCTTTGAGTACTTTGGTGATTTCCTTCTCGCGCGCGGCGCCATTCATAGTATTTTGATTGGCGAAACCTGTGGCGATGAGTGTCAGCCGGATTTCGTTACTCATATTGGTATCGAAAGCGACACCGAAGATAACATTAGCGCTCGGGTCAACTGCTTGTTTGATTACTTCAGCAGCTGCGTTGACTTCGAACAGAGTCAGGCTACTGCTGCCGGTAATATTAAACATTACTCCCGTTGCGCCTTCCATCGAAACATCGAGTAACGGGCTGGCAAGCGCCTCTTTGGCGGCTTCCACGGCGCGATTCGGACCAGTCCCTCTACCGATGGACATCCAGGCGGGACCGGCATCTTTCATTATGGTGCGGATATCGGCAAAGTCGAGGTTAATGAGTCCGGGAACGGTAATGACTTCGGCGATTGCCTGCACGCCATGATGAAGTACTTCGTCTGCCATTTTGAAGGCGCTATCCATATTTGTTTTCTGGTCGCAGAGTTGCAGCAGGCGGTCATTCGGGATGATAACCAGGGTGTCAACCTTGCTTACCAATGCCTCAATGCCTGCCTCAGCGGTCTTAAGGCGGTGATTGCCTTCGAAACTGAAAGGTTTGGTGATGATGGCGATGGTCAGAGCGCCGCATTGTTTGGCAATATCTGCCACTACGGAAGCTGACCCTGTGCCGGTGCCGCCGCCCATACCTGCGGTAACGAATACCATGTCAGCGCCCTTGACGATATCTTTGATTTCGTCTTTACTTTCTTCTGCGGCTTTCTGTCCCACCGTGTGGTCGCCGCCGGCGCCCATGCCGTGGGTAAGGCGCTCTCCGAGTTGTAATCTAACCGCTGCTTCGGTGAATGCCAGTTGCTGGGCGTCGGTGTTCATTGCCACAAACTCGACACCCCGGATTTGTTCACGGACCATGCGCGTGATGGCGTTACAACCAGCTCCGCCGAGACCGATTACCTTGATGTTAGCCCCAATCGGGACAAAATTTGTTTTTGACATATTTGGCGCTCCTTATATCTAGACTATCTAAAGTCTTACGTCTTTATCGGAATAAGCGGAGAACTGGTGAGACAAACCCGCGCAGGCCACCCTTGGCTTTCGGTGTCTGGGTGTCAGCATTTCTGCTTCTCCAGAGCAGTAAACCAAGACTGGTAGCGTAAGCCGGGTCGCACAACGCATCTGAAACACCGGGAAGAGCCGGTGGTATGCCGATTCTTACCGGGAAGCGAACGATGTCATGGGATAATTCTGCCAGACCACCCAAATTAGCACCGCCACCCGTTAGCACCAGCCCTGATGGAATAAAGTGGGCGTAGTCTTTTTCCGGTAGTTCCATGACGATGAGACGGACTAATTCTTCAACACGGGCGCGAATGATTTCACTCAAGTCACGCGATGAAATGCTATGTGTACTATAGGTTATGGGTTTATCTTCTGCCGGTTCTTCACCATGCCACGGGGTTACATCCCCGAATTTCTTCTTTAGTTCTTCAGCCGCTTCAAAAGAAAGCCCAAGCCCGATGGAAATGTCCCGGGAAATCTGGTAACCACCGATGGGTAGGACAGAGGTAAAACAGACAGAATTGTCTTTAAAGACAGCGATGTCAGTAGTGCTACCGCCGATATCTGCCATCATCACGCCATCAAGCTTCTCTTCCGGTTCCAGGACAGCTTCTGCGGCGGCTAACGGCTCTAAAATTAAATCGTCAATCTCGATGCCTATGCCGCGGATGCATTTGGTAAGGTTCTGTACTGAAGTAGCGGCTGCCGTGATGATGTGAGTTTCGACATCCAAGCGGAAACCATGCATACCGACTGGATTCTTGACGCCATTTTGTCCATCCACGGTATAGGCACGGGGAATGACATGCAAAACTTTCTGGTCGGTGGGTACTTCTACGGAGCGGGAAACTTCAATGACCCTCTTTAAGTCTTCGGGGCGCACCAGACGGTCATTACGTGAGATAGCAACCGCGCCTTTGTTGTTTATGGAGCTAACGTGCCTGCCGGTAACACCCACACAGGCTGATTCCATTTTATAGCCGGCGGTGCGTTCTGCCCTACGCACTGCTTCTCGAATTGATTCGCGGGCTTCATTGAGGTTGGTTACCATACCTTTTGTTAATCCCTGACATGGAGCAACGCCGACTCCCAGAATGCGGACGTTATTCTTTTCATCTATATCGCCCATGACAGAGCATACTTTGGTGGTACCAACGTCAATAGCTGAAATTCTTGTTCTCTTCATATTAATATCGTGTCCTCCTCAAATATAATATGTTAGTGTTTATTCACGGTAATGGATGTGCCATTTACTATTCATAAGGTTGCTCTGGGTTTCAATTCGCGGTCCCAGATAAAGTTCTGCCAGAAGACCACTGGGTGAATTATAGCTGTTTGCCAGGGACGATTCCCCCGAAGCACTGAGATTCAAATTGACAATTCCAGTGGTGATATTTTCGTACTCAATGGTTGTCTCCATAGTAATCCTCCCTAGCCTTAGGTAATAGTGTTATATATAATAGTAAGCATACCAAAACCCATTGTAAAAAACTGTCCTTACTATTACCATTTAGTCCCTGCATAGTTCCAAACATCTTGAAAAGGGGTAAATGTTGGCATATAATTAAGGCACCAAGTGAGGTGGCACTATGACAGTAGATGAAGGAAGGAAGCATTCACCACCTTATGTTTCGTATAAGACCTTTGACGGTTTTATGACTAAACTTCAACAGCATTTGCCCACTCGTATCGACCGTAGCTATTGGGGCGAAATGTTTTCCGGAAGCACCGGCATTCAATTAATGTCAGCAATGCGGTTTTTGAATCTGGTTGACGCTAATGCCAGACCTATGCCCCGTTTGAAATTATTAGTATCAGCCACTTCAGGAGAGCACCGCGCCGCATTACTGAGGCAGATAGCCGACGAGGCTTATGCCTTCATATTTAAGGGGACACTGGACTCGCAGAACGCCACTTATGCCGAATTGGAAGATGTTTTCAAAAATACGTATGGAATGAAGAGTGACGTATGCCGCAAATGTATCAAGTTCTTTACGGAATTTGCAAAAGATGCCGGAATCCCATTATCCCCGCAAATCACGAAAAAACGTAAAATGCCACGTACCAGTTCCGGAATGAAAAATGCCAAAAAATTAATTGGCACTAGGACAAATGAGAATTTTGCAGTGCCATTTGATGAAAATAAAATTCCAGAAATACTACCATGGCACCGGATGCTGGCGGAAAAATTCCCGCATTTTGACCCTGCATGGAACGACGAGATTAAGAAAAAGTGGTTTGAAGCCTACTCCGAACTGTTCAAGATAAATCCGCACAAATCATAAATCCTTAGAAGCCCTTGTATGCATTTGGAGTACATGAGCTTCTTCATTTTGAAACTTTTGTGTCCTTACCTGTTAAGCCTTGCGGAAGCATCCATTTTGTGATTTTGCTTTATCTATTTATTTTTCAATACTTCATAGAGTCGTGTTACATTCATCTTCTGTACGACAGGCGCCATCGCCTCCCTGCCGGGTTCCCATGGATACCGGTCACGGAAAGTAATCTTTTCCTGCACTTCTTCCAGCGTCATGCCTTTATCAATCAGTTCAGCCACCGCATCTATCCATTCCTGGATGCGGGAGCACATCTCCGGGATATATGTGGGGCTACAGATTTCCCCGTGACCGGGAATGAGCACTTCGGCAGGCAGTTCAGCCATTTTCTCAAGAGAGTCAATCCATTCGTAAGGCAGTGCCTGTTGCAGCCATGCGGGCACTTTATAGAAGATATTGTCAGAGGTGAAAATTACCTTTTCTTCAGGAATAAAAACTGCTGTCTGATAAGGAGTGTGACCGGGGAAATTGATGAGCCGGAAGGTGTGGTCGCCGACATAAAGGGTCATTTCTTTCGTGAAGGTAACGGTTGGCGGACGGAACTTAAAGCGCTTCATCAGGGCATAATCAGCCGGTGAATTCTGCTTGAATCTTTCTCTTGTTTGTTGCACTGAGGCGGTAATGATTGCCTGCCTGGTGCCTTCATGGGCAACTATGGTGCCTTTGAAAAAGTAGTTGCCGGTGAAGTGGTCGCTGTGTGGCTCGGTGTTAATCAAATAGCGGACAGGTCCGAATTTGGCGATTTTCTTACGCCATTTGACGGCATCGGTGGGCATCTGAGGAGTGTCAATCATTACCACGCCATCACTGGTCATCACGAACCCCGGATTGCATCCTTGAAAACTTGTCTCGGCATATACATTTTTAGAAACCTTTTGCATCTTTGCCTCCTATATCAAGAGGAGTTTCGTAGATGGCAATATTCTAATAGAAATGGCAGGCAAATAACAAGGGCATATATGAAATGGGGATTGTTTGCTTACGGTTGCTTGAATATCTTGGGAGGTATCCGTCATTGCTTCGTCATTAAATTCCTCGCAATGACAATCTGTAACAACCAAAATCGTGTTGAACCATATTTCCCGATGCGCGCGTATATTATTAAATAAAGTTGTGCTAAAATAATACACGAATGTCACTTTGTTAATAATAGAAAAGTCCTAGGGGTGGATCCGTATAAATGCTAGCTCAGATTTTTGCCATCGTTATTTTTCTTTTAATGTTCACTGTTATCATCATCAATAAATTCCCCCGTTATATACCTGCATTGATTGGTGGTGCGCTTACCATCCTGGTGGTCTTCCTTATGATAATGAAAAGCCCCGCCACTATCCTGAGTGTCCTGAACTTCGGGCAGATTGCATTACCGGCGTTCTGGATATCCGGTCATGAACCGCTGGAATCCGCCGGTGTCAACTGGCAGACTATTATCTTTATCGGGGGAATGATGGTGATGGTGGAAGGACTGGGCAAGGTCGGTTTTTTTCGCTGGCTTTGTCTTTATGTTGCCAAGATTGTGAAATACAAAGCGGTTTCCATCCTGGTAGCTTTTATTTTGCTTTCGGGTTTTATGGCAATGTTTATCGATAGTATCACGGTCCTTTTATTCTTCGCCACAGTAACAATTGAGCTGGCGAGACTGATGAAATTCGATCCGGTGCCGGTCATCATTGCGGAAATCTTCGCGGCGAATGTGGGCGGAAGCGCTACGATGGCTGGCGACCCGCCGAACATCATCATCGGTACAGCTCTGGGTTATTCGTTTTCCGATTTTCTGGTTAATACTGGCGTGATTGCATGGGTGGGAATGATTGCCTCGCTGGTTTTCTTTTATCTGGTATTCAGGAAGAGTCTTAAAGCTTCTCAAACGGGGATAAAAATTAACCCTGAACAGTACCCTGAGCCTAAAAAAGCTATCAGTGACCCGAAACTATTTATCACATTTATCGTCATTTTTTTGCTGGTGATAATACTTCTCATTACTCATGCGGAAACCGGCATATCTGTAGCGTTCATTGGAGTCATTGCCGCCGGTTTGACGCTTGCATTCGGTCATAAAGATTTCTCTCACATCGTTAAAAGGGTAGACTGGCAAACTCTACTTTTCTTCGTCGGTTTGTTCATATGTGTCGGAGGATTGGAGCAGACGGGAGCGCTCGAAGTTCTGGCTGAGTTTATCAGCAAAATATCCGGTGGGAATTTGATTGTTGTTATCAGTATTATCCTGTGGGTTTCTGCATTTGCTTCCGGCATCGTGGATAACATTCCCTTTGCTGCTACAATGATACCGGTAATAAAGGGCTTAGCTGCCACGGGTTTGCCATTACCGGCGCTTGCATGGACATTAGCTCTTGGCGCTGATATTGGCGGTAATGCTACTCCCATCGGTGCTTCGGCAAATGTCGTGGGCACTGCAATCGCCGAAAAGGAGGGGTATCCTATATCCTGGGGTAGATTCTGCAAATATGCGCTACCGGCGATGATTCTGGTGGTGGGTATATGCTGGGTATTATTGATAGTAAGGTACGCGTAATCGGAGGCAAATATGCTGGAGAAAATTCTGATTCCGTTAGATGGTTCGAGTTTGGGTGAGATGGCTCTTGTTCAAGCGAAAGAGTTAGCGGTTGCTTTCAGTTCGGAGATACACCTGGTCTCTGTATGTGAGAAACAGGATTCTGAATACCGCCGTATGGTTCAATTATACACTGAGAAGGTTACGGAACAGTTGCAGAGCGATTTAAAAAAATCGAGTTTAACAGTTACTGTTAAATTTGCAGTGCTTGATGGCAGTCCTGCCGCTGAGATTGTGGATTACGCTCAGAAGAAACGGATAAGTCTGGTGGTCATTGTCTCACACGGACATTCGGGCATTATGCCATGGTCAATGGGTAGCACGGCTAACAAAGTGGTTCACAGCGCGTACCAGCCGGTGTTGTTAGTCAGGGCTTCTATGTTTAGCGCAAGGCGTCGTCCTGTAAAGTTGTTTAATAAAGTTCTCGTACCTTTAGATGGCTCAGAGGCTGGTGAAGCGGCTTTGCCTTATGTTAGTGAAATTGCCCAGAAGTTAAAGAGTGAAGTTACTCTGCTTTCGGTTGTTGAAGCCAGTCAGCATATCCGTACTGTTGGCGGGCAGGACTATATTCATTATCCTGAACAGCAGGTTGAATCGATGAAAATAGAAACGAACCGATATCTGGCGATTACAACCAAGAAACTTGCCGATAGCGGTGTGAATGTGCGCAGTATTGTGAGAGAGGGTAATGCCGCTGCGGAAATTATTAAATTTGCCAGAGAAGGCAATATTCGTCTGATAGCAATGTCATCCCACGGAAGGTCCGGTATGCGTGGCTGGGTTTTCGGCAGTGTTTCAAATAAAGTGCTTCAAGCCGGCAAAACGCCGCTATTATTGGTGAGAGCGCCGCAGATGACAGGCAAATAGAAGCTGGTTTTTCCTAATTGAATTGTTTTGATTATTAGGAGTAATATAAGCGCATAGCAACAATTGTGAATTTGCTCTCGAAGAAGAAATACGAGCATGTTTGGTCGATATTCTGGCAGGCGATTGTAAGGCGAATGGGGCAGGAATTAGCGAGTGATGGAAGATTCAAGTTGTTGGGAATTTTCTGGTAGATACAATTCCGTTAGTAATAGCCAACGGGGAATTTATGACAGAAGAAAAAAACTCGCCTGTAGATGATTTTGTATTCCGTCTGCGAAAACGGCAGGTGGTTAAAGTACCAATAAAACTGGTCAAGCCAGCTACTCCTTTATCATCTATGTTATTACTGGCATACATTTTTATTGGAATGATTTTTCTCGGAACGATTCTCTTAGTCCTGCCTGTTTCCAGCCAGTCCGGGCAAATGACTTCGCCAATCAATGCACTCTTTACCGCTACTTCCGCAGTATGCGTGACTGGCCTGGTGGTGGTAGATACAGGGACATACTGGAGTAGTTTCGGACAAATTGTGCTGGTGATATTATTTCAGATTGGCGGTTTTGGGTTTATTACCGGCAGCACTCTTCTACTATTTGCCATTGGCGGTAAATTCGGGTTGAAAGAAAGGCTGGTAATCACTGAGCATATTGGCGTGGACGAACTTGGTGGTGTACTGGGAGTTGTCCTGAAAGTTGCAGTGTTCTCCCTGATTATTGAGGTTGCCGGGGCGGTCGTTTTTTACCTGCGCTGGTTATACATCGGTAATGAGACGGTCTCGTTATGGACGGCGGTTTTCCACGCAGTCTCGGCTTTTAATAACTGCGGGATGGACATTTTTGGAAATTACCAGAGTCTGACTGTATACCAAAATGATGGAATTATCATCTTGACGACGGCGCTGCTGATTCTATTTGGCAGTACCGGATATATTGTTATTGCAAATATCATGGGCAAACGGAGGTTCCACCGGTTTACTCTGGACACTAAACTAGTGCTAACTACAACTGCCATCCTGTTAGGCTTAGGTACACTTTTCTATCTGGTAGTAGAATATACTAACCCGGCAACCCTCGGCCCGATGTCAATCTCTCAAAAAATCATGGTAGCGTTTTTCCAATCAGTCAGCCCGCGTACCGCCGGTTTTACATCAATTGATATTTCAAGTCTGCGGCAAGTCTCCATTTTCTTTACGATGTTGTTAATGCTCATCGGCGGTGCGTCCGGTTCTACAGCTGGTGGTGTGAAAGTGAATACTATCGGCATACTAGCTGTCACTGCCCTGAGTCTGGCAAAGGGCAGGAGCAATGTCAGCGCTTTCGGACGGCAACTTACGAGGCAAACAATTTTCCGTGCGGTCACCCTTGTTGGAGTTTACTTGTTCGTTGTCGGTCTGTTAGCATTGATACTGTCAATGATTGAGGATTTTCCCTTTGACAGTATCCTTTTTGAAACATTTTCAGCGCTCAGCACGGTGGGGTTGACTACCGGTATCACTCCGGACTTCACCATATCAGGGAAGTTGATATTGACCATCACTATGTTTATCGGTCGCTTAGGCCCCGTAGCCTTAATGGCATTTCTGGTACACAGGCAGCAGTACACGGAACTGGAGTATCCGCACGAATACATAAGACTCGGATAGGGGGAATAATATGGGAAAACAGGTAGCAGTTTTCGGACTCGGCAGGTTCGGCTCCAATCTGGCGGAGATTCTATACAATGCCGGATATGAAGTACTGGCAGTGGACAAATCGGCGGATCTGGTAGAGGCAGTAGGCTCGCACGTGACCAGTGCTATAAAAGCCGATGCCACCCATGAAGCCGCCTTGCAGAAACTGGGGATAAACAAATTCGATGTGGCGGTTGTTGCTATGGGAACTTCAATTCAGGATAGTGTGATGATTACCATCCAATTAAAGAAGATGGGAATACGCTACATCGTCGCCCGGGCGGATAATGAAATACACGGGGCAATACTGGAGAGCATCGGTGCCGACAAAGTACTCTATCCGGAACGTGACACAGCCTTGCGTACCGGACCCGTTTTGACACTTAAAGGCGTGGTGGATTACATTCCATTAGAGAAAAGCTCGGGTATTATCAAAGTTAAAGCCACGCCGTATTTCATCGGGAAAACACTGGCGGATATCGGGTTTGGTTCCAGTTCGGTAAAAGGAGCGGCGGTGCTGATGATACAACGGGGAAAAGAGGGGATTGTGAACCCAAGTATAGAGGAAGTGGTAAGCCATATCGATATTCTCATTATTGCCGGTAATATTAGTGATGTGGATGTATTGTTAGAACAAGCAGACAAGCACAGCGAGAACGGGGAAAAGAAATCCTGATAAACTACTTGAAAGGCAATATTTTCTGCACGGGGAAAGTCTAAATCCTTAATAAACCAGTGCGAGAGATTATAATCAAAGCCGATCTTACAGTTTGCTAATAAAATGAATCTTTCAATAAGATTTCGGTGATAGAGCGAAGTGTCCCTGCTACTCTTGAGAGTATCGCAAGCGATAGCCTGATGAGAGTCTTGAAAATCCCTGATGTATCGTCTATTATTATTTCGGTTTACGAAAGCATGATAACGTACTATAATTATCGTGGAAGTGTGCCCCTGTAGCTCAGGTGGATAGAGCACTGGCCTCCGAAGCCAGTTGCGGGCGTTCGAGTCGCCCCAGGGGTACTTTTTTATGAAGATAAACATATAATTGATTTGGAGGGTACCTTGGTAAACAAGACAGGACTTATTGAAATCAGGTGGCACGGACGTGGCGGACAGGGTGCAGTTACCTCGGCGGAATTGCTGGCAAGAGCGGCAATAGATGAGGGTAAATATGCGCAGGCGTTTCCTTCGTTCGGTCCCGAGCGAAGAGGGGCACCGGTGATGGCTTTTGACCGTATCGATAGCCAGTCTCCGATCCGGGTGCGGGCAGAAATCAGAGAGCCGGATGTAGTGATTGTTCTTGACCCTACATTACTGAGTGTCGTCAAGGTCACGTCGGGTCTCAAGGACAAAGGCTGGCTGGTCATCAATACCAGCAAAAATTTTGAAACAATCGAGAAAGACTTCGGAAGCAGTTGGAAGCTGGCATTGGTCGATGCCAGCCGCATCGCCAGGGAAGTATTGGGAGTGCCGATTGTGAATACTACGATGCTCGGGGCATTGCTCAAAGCGGTTGCTGTAATTAAAATGGAGTCTCTTAACGAGCCGCTCAAAGACCGTTTCGAGCGTCTGGCAGAGAAAAATGTCAACGCGATGAAGAGAGCTTTTGAAGAAACCAAGGTGAAGGAGTAGATTCAACTTGAAAAAGAATGAAAATGAACTAACATGGAAAGACCTGGAGATCGGGGCAATTGTTACCGAGCCGGGAAACGCCAGGGAATATCGCACCGGAGACTGGCGTTCGCAGAAACCCGCGTATGATTTTTCGAAATGCATCAAGTGCGGGGTTTGTCAGATATTTTGCCCTGAGGGTTGTGTCGAGCAGAATGCAGATGGCTTTTTTGAAGCTAATCTTTACTGGTGCAAAGGATGCGGCATTTGCGCTAAAGAGTGTCCCACTGCCGTGATTTCGATGGTAGAGGAGGAGGTATAATGGGTAAGCGTGTAGGAATAGAAGTTTCTCTGGCAATAGGCGAAGCGGCGAAAATGGCGGATGTTGATGTGGTGGCGGCATATCCCATTACCCCTCAGACTCATATTGTAGAGCACATGGCAGAGCTAATTGCCAACGGTGAAATGGATGCTGAGTATATTCCGGTAGAGTCGGAGCATTCCGCAATGAGTGCCTGCCTCGGTTCAGAGGCAGCCGGCGCCCGCACGATTACCGCCACAGCAGGACAGGGTTTGGAATTGATGCACGAGGTTTTATATATTGCCTCGGCAATGCGTCTGCCGATAGTGATGACAGTGGCTAACCGGGCGCTTTCAGGTCCTTTAAATGTTTGGGGCGACCATTCAGACCTGATGGCAGTGAGAGATACCGGCTGGATTCAAATTATCTGTGAAAACGGTCAGGAGGTGTTTGACCAAACCCTGTGCGCTTTCCGTATCGGGGAAGATCAGCGTGTATTGCTGCCGGTAATGGTACATCTGGATGGGTTTAATTTATCTCATGTTGTTGAGCCGATAGAATTCCCCGGTCAGGAGGACGTCAATCGTTTTCTGCCGGCTTTCAAATATCCATTGCCTCTGGATGCTGACAAGCCAGTGACAATGGGGGCTTTCGCACCGCCGTTCATTTATACTGAAACCAAGAAAGCACAGGAAGTAAACCTGAGGGATTCGCTGAAGGTGATTTTAGAGCACTGGGAAAATTTTGGTAAGATTTTCGGGCGTTATTACCACCCGATTGAGAAATATCACACCGAGGGTGCTAAAACATTACTGCTTACAATGGGAAGTTTCGGCGAGACTGCTATGACGGCAGTTGATAAGATGCGGGAAAAAGGCAAAAATGTGGGTTTGTTGAAATTAAGACTGTGGCGTCCCTTCCC